>JAABTE010000207.1 GCA_011390035.1 Desulfobacteraceae bacterium
CTACGGGCACAAATTCACCAAGCGACTGGGGGTGAACGCGGGCCTGGGATGGATGCGCATGGAGTATTCGGATGAATACCCGGATCGCCCGCGAAAATACTTCAATGAATACATGGTCGATACCGGCGTTCAATATCTGATCCTGAAGTGGCTCTCTGCGGATGCGCATTGCACTTATCTGAGCCGTCAGGCGGAAGACCACTTTTATCAGGCTGAGGAGTACGATAACTTTCGGATTTCCATCGGCTTGAAGGCCACGCTTTAAAGATAGTTGCATTTCTTCCCCCGAAGCGCTACATATAGAGGGATGATAAGCGGCGCGAGGTCCGGGCATCGGCCCGGAATAATCAAGAGAGGGCGGAGAGAATATGCGGATATTGAAAAAAAATCAGATATTTAGAAAGCTGTTTCCCATGGCGGCGCTGGCCTTGCTGCCGGCCCTGTTTTTCGGGTGCGCGGAAACCGGCAACGTGGTGCGGGTGATCGACGTGGCGGACCGGCAGGGCGGCGCCATGACGGACCTGGACGAGGCCAACCGCAAGCGGCTCGAACAGATCCGGCAGGAACGGCTGCGCCGGGAGGAAGACGCGGACAAGGGGCTCCAGGAGGTCATCCAGGGCACCCGGAACTACACCGTCGAGGAATACCTCCGCTACAACCCCATTGCCAACAGCGCCGGCTCCATGGATTTCAAGGTGGGCGGGTATGACACCATCGACATCACCGTATATGAGGAGCCGGACCTGACCCGGCAGGATGTCCGGGTGAGCGCGGACGGCTACATCTCCTTTCCCTTCATCGGCCGGCTGAAGGTGGCGGATATGACGCCTTCGGAGATCGAAGACATGATCTCCCGGAAGCTGGCCGAGGGGCAATACCTGCTGGACGCCCATGTCTCCGTGACGCTCAAGGAGATCCGCAGCAAAAAATACATTGTTCTCGGGTCGGTGAAACAGCCTGGCACCTACCCCATGCAGGGCCGGGACCGGATGCTGGACGCCATCTCCCGGTCCGGCGGCATCGATTTCGAGCAGGGGGGCAAGCAGGCCATGCTGGTGCGGACCCATAATGCGAACACGCCCCGGGAGAACAAGGTGGTCATCCGCATCGACCTGAACGACCTGCTCAAGGGCGGCGACCAGACCTCCAACCTGCTGATGGCGGACAAGGATGTGCTTTACATCCCCAAGGCCGAGCATTTTTACATCATCGGGCAGGTGCAGAGCCCCGGCTCCTATCCTTACATGGACAAGGAGATCACCATCGTGGAGGCCATCAGCCGGGCCGGGGGCTTTACCCCCATCGCGGCGCGAAACCGCACCCGCATTGTCCGGCTGGAGCAAGGGCGGGAGACGATCATCGAAGTGCGAGTGGACGCCATCACCGAGTCCGGGCGCAAGGGAGAGGACATCCTGGTGCGGCCCGGCGACGTGATCGTGGTGCCGGAAAGCCTTTTTTAGCGTTATGGAAATGGAAAACATCAGAGAACAGGAACTCGACATCCGCAGCTACCTGCGCGTGCTGCGCAAGCGCAAATGGACGATTATGACGGTCTTCATGCTGGTGGTGGTCATCGCCGCCATCCAGGTGTTTCGGGCCACCCCCATTTACCGGGCCAGCGGCCGAATGGTGATTGAAAAGGAAAACCCGAACATCGTCTCCGTGCAGGAGGTGCTGTCCATGGACGCTGCCAGCAGCGAATATTTTCAGACCCAATTTAAAATCATCGAGAGCCAGTCCGTGGCCCGGGAGGTGATCCGCCGGCTGGATCTGCAAAACAGCCTGGAGTTCTATCCGGAGCCCAGGGACGATCTGATTTCCCGGGCGCAGCGGGAGGTTCGGAGTTCCATCGGTCTGGTAAAGGCATGGGCCTCGGCGATCATGAAATCGGGGGATGGGGAGGAGGAAGCTGAGGCAAGCGCGGGGAACGATATCCCGCTGCCCCTGATCGCGGCGGTCATCGAGCGCATCCAGGTGGAGCCCGTGCGAAACAGCCGACTGGTGGACGTGGGCGTGGAGGCGGCGGACCCCAGGCTGGCCGCCCAAATGGCCAACACCGTGATCAGGGCCTACATCGATTTGAACCTGGAGACAAAGCTCAATGCCACCAAAGACGCCGTGAGCTGGCTCACCGAGCGCATCGACGAGGAGCGGGCCAAGGTGGAGATGGCGGAAAACGCCCTGCTGGAGTACAAGCAGAAGCATGGCATCATCACCAACTTTTCCAGCGAGCGGGAGAGCATGACGGCGGAAAACCTGGCCGGCATCAACTCCCAGGTGATCGAGGCCGAGAGCAAGCGGGTGGAGGCCGAGACCCGTTACCGGCAGGCCCTGAAGCTGGCCGAGACCCCCGAGTTCCTGGACGCCATCCCCGAGGTGATGCAGAACGAGCTGGTTCAGGAGATCAAGCGGATGGAGGTGGAGCTGCTCAACCGGATGACCGAGTTTTCCAAAAAATACGGAAAGAACCATCCGCGCATGGTGGCCATCGAGTCCGAGCTGGCAGAGCTGCAAAAACGCAAGACCCTCGAGGCCGAGCGCATCGTCAACACCCTGCGGAACGAATACCGCCTGGCCCTGGCCCGGGAGCAGTCCCTGCGGGGGGCGCTGAACAATCAAAAGGCCGAGAGCCTGGATATGAACAAGAAGGCGATCCAGTACGGCGTGCTGCAGCGGGCCGCGGAAAGCTCCCGGCAGATGTACGAGCTGCTCATCAAGCGGTTCAAGGAGACCTCGCTGTCAGAAGAGATGAAGGCGGGCAACATCCGCGTCATCGACGAGGCCCCCGTTCCGGAGCGGCCCATCAAGCCCGACAAGAAGCGGAACCTGATGCTGGCCATCGTTCTGGGCCTGTTCCTGGGCATCGGCCTTGCCTTCCTGCTGGAGTACATGGACAACACCATCAAGATCCCCGAGGAGATCGACGAACACCTTGCCATCCCGTACCTTGGCCCGGTGCCGGCATTCGACGCGAAGGAGGCGGGCGGGGAGTATTCCGGCGAGCTGATCACCGCCAACTCGCCCACGGCCAGCGCCAGCGAATCCTTCCGGGGCATCCGCACCAGCATCCTGTTCTCGTCTCCGGACCACGCGCCCCAGGTGATCGCCGTCACCAGCGCCGGGCCGGGGGAGGGAAAGACCCTGTTTGCCGGAAACCTGGCCGTGACCATGGCCCGGAACGACGCGAAGGTGCTGCTGGTGGACTGCGACCTGCGGCGGCCCCGGCTCCACGACCTGTTCAATAAGGAGCGGGAGCCCGGACTGACCGGTACCCTGGTGGGGACCCGGAACTTCGACGAGGCGGTCTTTCCGTCGGGCATACCCAACATGGATGTGCTTTTTGCCGGGCACATCCCCCCCAACCCGTCGGAGCTGCTGGCCTCCGGCAAGATGCGGTCCTTCCTGGAGGAGATGCGCAAGCGCTATGACCGGATCATCATGGATACTCCGCCGGTTCTGTCCGTCACCGACCCGGTGGCCCTTTCCACAGTGGTGGATGGCGTTATCATGGTGATTCGCACCGCCATCACCCCGCGGCCGGTGATCCGGGGGGCGGTGGATCGTCTCAGGGGCGTGAACGCCCCCATTCTGGGGGCGGTGCTAAACGCAGTCAATCCCCGCAGGGAAGGCTATTATTACCAGTACCATTATTACTATGGCTATGGCGAAGATCAGAAGCGCCGGAGAGGACACTCCAAAGTCGCGTAACCCATGGCGGGGCCCGTTTTCGCCGGGCGAGCGATAAAAGGGGCCGCCGGCGATAAAAGGCCCCGGCGTTGTTGCCCAGGACCCGCTCCGCGCCCGCCGCGAGCGGGTCTTGCATTTTAAGGGAAATGGCCACATGCGGAACCGGTTTACCAATCGCATCCGATCGCTGCTGATCATCGGCGTGGTCTGCCTCGGCTTTTCGGCCGCCATTCTGGGGGATGTCCGTCTGCCCGGCCTTGACGCGGCGGAGCGGTGGAGCCGGGATCTGCGCTTTCGCATCCGGGGGCCGGTGGCGCCGCCGGGGGCGGTGGCCATACTGGCCATTGACGACCGGTCCATCCAGGCCATCGGCCGATGGCCCTGGCCCAGGGTTGTGCTGGCCCGGGCGGTGGCGATATTGGCTTCGGGCGGGGCCCGGAGCATCGGGCTGGACGTGCTGCTGCCGGAGCCGGAGACCGCCCCCGAGATGGGGCGAATCCAGGGGCTGATGATGGCCTTTACCCAACTGGGGCTGTTGACGGAAGACGCGGCCTCCCAGGCATTTTTCGAGGAGATGGCCGACGCCCTGCGGACGGCGGACAACGACGGGCTTCTGGCAGGGGCGATGGCGGAGGCGGGCAACGCGCTGCTGCCCATGGCCCTGATCCACGGGCCGCCGGCGCCGGCGGCGGCGGGGCCGGAAGTGGCGGCCATCCTAAAGCGGAGCCGGTACCGGGGCGGCGGAGGGCGCGGGGGCGGGGATGTGTCTCCCCCGTTCTTCTACCGGGCGCTGACGCCCATCCCCGAGCTGGCGGCGGCCGCCGCCGGCCTGGGATATGTGAACGTGACGCCGGACCCGGACGGCGCGGTGCGGCGGTTTCACCTGGTGATGGAATACAGGGGGGCGGAGGGGGCGGCGCTCATGGTTCCCTTTCCCATGCGGGCGGCCCAGATCCACCTGGGCCTGCCGGACAGCGCCGCCGGGCTGGACCCGCCGGCGGGGGCGCGGCTGGGGGACCGGCTGATACCCATGGACGCGGACGGCGCCTTTGCACTCAACTATTACGGGCCCGTGGGCGCCATTGCCACCTACAGCCTGCTGGACCTTCTTACCGGCGCGGTGGCGCCGGAGACCTTCGCCGGCAAAACCGCGCTGATCGGCGCCGCCGCCGCCGGGCTGGGGGATCACTGGCCCTCGCCTTTTTCCAGCTTTTACTGGGGCGT
>JAABTE010000208.1 GCA_011390035.1 Desulfobacteraceae bacterium
CACGATCAGGATCGTTTCCACGGGCCCGCCGCCGGCCGCCGGCGCGTCGACCAGAAGCGCATCGACTCCAGACCGGCTTGACATCGGCGCGTCCTCCGTCCCCTCCGTCGATTCCGTCACCTGCGTCGATTCAGTCCCCTGCGTCG
This sequence comes from Desulfobacteraceae bacterium, assembly GCA_011390035.1. Classification (GTDB taxonomy): domain Bacteria; phylum Desulfobacterota; class Desulfobacteria; order Desulfobacterales; family JAABSP01; genus JAABTE01. Next base: position 147 of record JAABTE010000208.1, read on the forward strand.
ATTCAGTCCCCTCCGTCCACTCCCCCGCCTCCGCCGGCCCGGCCGCATCGTCCACAGCCGCCCCCAGCTCCGCCCCTGCCGCCTCGCCGGCCACCGGCAACGTAAAAGAAAATACCGAACCCTCCCCCCCCTGGCTCTCCACCCGGATGCTCCCGCCATGCAGCTCCACCAGATGCCGGGTAATCGCCAGCCCCAGCCCCGTCCCCCCATACTCCCGGGCCGTGGATCCATCCGCCTGCTCAAACGACTCGAAAATCCTCTCCCGCTTTTCCGGCGGAATCCCGATGCCCGTATCCGCCACCCGCACCCGGATTTCCTCGCCCTCCCGCACGGCCGATATCGATATCTCGCCCTTGTGGGTGAACTTGATGGCGTTGCCGATCAGATTCAGAAGGATCTGCTGCAGCCGGTTCTCATCGGCGTCGGCCATGGGCAGGTCTTCCGGAAACCGGCACGTCACCAGCACCGGCTTCCGGCCGATCAGGGGCCGAGAAATGGCCACGACGATCTCGGCAACCCCCCGGATGTCCGTCACCTGCCGCCTGAGCTGCAATTCTCGGTTCCGAAGCCGGGAAAAGTCCAGGATGTCGTTCACCAGATTGGCCAGACGCTTGCCGCTGGAAACGACCATCTCCAAATTGTCTCTCTGGGCCGGCAGCAGCTTTCCGGCCGCCCCGTCCATGAGCGATTCGGCGATCCCGATGATCCCGTTCAGCGGCGTGCGCAGCTCATGGGAGGTATTGGCCAGGAATTCGTCCTTGAGCCGATCCACCTGCAGCAGGTGTTCATTGGCCTTTCTCAGCGAGTCCTGGCTCTTGGCCAGTTGGGCCGCCATCTCGTTGAACGCCCGACCCAGGTCGCCGATCTCGTCGTTTTTGGGTATGCTCACCCGCTCCGTCAGATTCCCCTCGCTCATGGACTGAATCGCCCTGACCATTTGATAGATGGGGCGGGTGAAGGAATTGGCGGTCAGGTATCCCATCGTCATCGCCAGGGCCAGGATGCAAAGGGAGCTGACGAGGATGATGCCCAGGGTGTCCCGCTTGCTCTGCTCTATGGCCTCCGAGTTGACGGCGGTGGAGATGATGCCCAGGGGCCGGGCCTCCCGGTCCGTCAGGCCGGCGTAGGCCGTGGCGTAATTCACCCGGCCGATGTATTCCCGACGGCGAACGCCCCCCTTGTCAATGGCCCCGACATCGGCCACTCCCCCGGGCCACAGCCTCCGGATCTCCGATCCATCCGGATTCTGAATGGTGCTGACCACATCCCCCGCCCGGTCGTATTGCACGGTGACCTCGGCCTGAATCCGCTTTTTTATCACCTGGAGCAGTTGCACGTTCAGCGGAAAGGCGACCACGACCACCCCGAGTACCTCCAGCCGCTGGCTGTCCACCACGGGAACGGCCGCCTTGATGGCCGGCCCTCCGGGAAAGAGAAAATAGTCTGAGCGCTTTTCCAGGTTCTCGATGCAGGCGGAAACGATGGGATCATCGAATTCGGAAAAAAAGGCCGCCGCGTCCGTTCCCTGGGCATAGCTCCGGATGATCCGCCGCCTGTTCAGATCGAACAGCTCCACGATGGCGGTGAACCACATCTCGTGCTTCTCGTTCAGGATGAACCGCAGGTCCTCTGCCAGATCCTCCGGCCGGCCCAGCTTCTCCTTTATTTCTCCGGCGCCGGCCAGAAGCTCGGCGATGTTTTCCGACTGCTGGAGGTGTTCCACCAGGATGTCCTGGGCGTTGCGCAGGGAATTTCCGCTGGCCGCCTGAAGGTTCTCCCCAAGGCGGCTCAGGTTGATCCACATGCTCAGGAAGGTGATGACCGCCACGGGAATGATGATGACCCCGAAAAAGATCATCACCAGCCGGAACATGATGGAAAAGCGCATGCCCGGCTTTCTCCCGCCATTCGGCGCGGCACGTCGGTTTCGCCGGTTCCGGATCATGGTCATTTCCAGGTAGCGCCCTTTGGGTTCCCAATCCCCCGGGCGAGCGGGAGGCTATTCAATCCATGTCCTGGCAAAACGGGTGAATCCCGCCTGGTGCTGGACCACGCCGTGGATGTTGTTGCGCACCGCGATCAGCCGGAAGGCGTGGGCCAGGGGCACCCAGGGCGCCTGGTCGTGGATGACCTGCTGGGCCCGCATGTAAAGGGAGGAGCGCTCCTCCTTGTCCGTGAGCTGCTGGGCGCGGATGAGCAGATCGTGGAGTGTCTCGTCCCTGAAAAAGGCCCGGTTTGATGACTTGGGCCTCACCGCGTTGTCCTTGTCCAGAAGGATGTAAAGGAAGTTATCAGGGTCTCCGTTGTCTCCGGTCCATCCCAGCAGGGCCATGTCGTGTTCGCCGTCAGACACCCGCCTCACATAATCCTTCCACTCATGGGACACGATCCGCGCCCTGATGCCCACGGCCGCCAGGTTGGCCTTGATGGCATTGGCGGTCTTTTCCGGCTGGGGCAGGTAGGGGCGGGGAAGGGTCATGGACCACAAGGTGGTGTCGAAGCCGTTTTCAAGGCCGGCATCCGCCAGCAGGGCGCGGGCCTGTTCCGGGTTGTAATCGTAGTCCTCGATGGCGTCGTTATACCCCCATATGGAGGGGGGAAAGGGGTTTTTCGCCGGAACGGCCAGCCCCTGGTACAAAAGCTTGATCAGATTCGTCTTGTTGATGGCATGGTTTACGGCCCGCCGAACCCGGACATCGTCGAAGGGCTTTTTGTCGGTGTTCATGGCCATGTAGCCCACGTTCATGCCGGTTTTGGCCACCACCCGAAGATCCCGGCTCTTTTCAATCTTGCGGACCGTGTCGGGATCCACCCCCTCCATGCCGTCGATGCCCGCCGTTTCCAGGGCCAGAAGGCGGTTCTGGTTGTTGATGATGGTCTTGAAGATCAGCTCGTCAAGGTAGGGCGGCTTGTCCCAGTAGTCTTCGTTGCGGGCCAGGATGATCCGGTCATCGGCGATCCATTCCACGAACTTGAAGGGCCCCGTGCCCACCGGGCGCCGCTCGACTCCGTCGCCCCACTTTTCCAGGGCGGCCGGGCTGATGACCGGGGCCACGAAATACATGGCCATGTTGTACAAAAAAGGCGCGTAGGGCCTTTGCAGATGGATGCGCACCGTGTGATCGTCCAGCGCCTCGGCCCGGGCCACGTTCCTGTAGGTGATGGAGGTATAGCCGAAATTGTTCCGGTAGTAGGGGTGGGCCGGGTCGAGCTGGCGCATGCAGGAGGTGACGACCGCCGCCGCGTTCAGGGGCGTTCCGTCATGAAAGCGCACCCCCTTGCGCAGATGAAAGGTCCATTGCAGGCCGTCGGCGCTCGTCTCCCAGGAGGTGGCAAGGGCCGGCTCCACATCCGTGGAATCGTCCTTGTAACGCACCAGCCCCTCATAGATGTTGGCCACGACGATGTAGGACTCCGAATCGGTGGGCACCGCCGGGTCCAGGGAAACCGAGTCTCCGCCCCGGCCCCATATCAGCCTTCCGCCCGTTTTCGGGCTCCCCTGGCATAAGGCCTCCCCCGCCGGGAAGCATGACATAATGAACAGGGCAAACAGAACGACAGCGATTTGTTTCATTGGAACCATCCTTTCCGAGCCAGCGGTGTTGATGGATGGCGACGGCCACGTTCCAAGCCCTTTCTCGAACGCCCCGCCACCCGGGCGTTATCCGGAAACATTTTTCAATTTTCGACCTTCGCCGTAACCATTAAATGATACATGCCGGATTGTCAAGCGGCAATCGGTCCATTCTTCAGGGTCGGTATCCGAGCCGTTTCCTTAAAATCAAAAACCGGCATCAGTTGTCGCGCCGCCCCATTGGGGCACCGGCGCGGAGCTGAAAAAAACATTGATCTTTCCCAATATTCTGGTGTATGAATTCTCTTTTACCCGATTTTTAGCGAAACGCGGTTCGAGGGGAAATACATGCAAGACGCGAGACTGGAATTTCACATCAGATGCCTGTGGTTTGCCGGCTTTGCCCTGCCGCCGTCCCTGTGGCTGGCGGGCAACTGGTACATGGGGCTGTGGAGCGGCCCGGAAACCCTGCGCATCCTGGCCAACCCCGTTCAGGCGGCCTATGTGGTCGTCTTTTTGAGCCTGGCGTACCGGCTCAACCTGCGCAGACACATTCATCGGGTGAGGTCCTTCTCCGCCCGCTCCGATGCCGCGGAAAAGACGGCGGCCCAGCGGGCGGCGGCGCCATGGAGAATCTGACCCGCTCCATCTCGCGGGAGCAGGCCGACGGCATAGAACAGCTCCACGGCGCCTTCGGCGAAATCGAAACCGTCACTCAGAAAAACGCCGGCGCGGCGGACGCCCTGAGCCAGATCATGGGCCAGTTTCAAATCGAATCGACATCGAAAGGAGGCAACGGCCATGGAAACCAATACGCACGCCTCGAAGCCGGACCTGAAAACAGAAGCGATCGCCGCCTTCCGGGCACCCCGCCCGCCGGATACCCTGCTGATCCTGGGCACCGACGCCGCCGGTAAAAATTACGTGGCCAACTTCATGGCGGATCTCGTGGAGGCCGACGGCCAGGCCGTGGAAAAAAGGGACGGCTGGCTATCAGCCCCCCCGTCCGAGCCGGTGGAAACCGACGACAAGAGCGCCCTGGCCCGCCTGGCCGAGCGCCTGTTCCTGATCGGCTTTCCCATCGCCCGCTTTTTGATGCCCCCGTTGCTGGCTTTGCTGCTGGCCAGGGATCTGCGCCGGTTCCGGGGATCGGACCGCAAGATCATCGTGGTCAGCCACACGG
>JAABTE010000209.1 GCA_011390035.1 Desulfobacteraceae bacterium
CCGTCGAATCGGCGGGGGCGGCAGCATCGGTTCGGCTGAACAGAAAGCTGCCGGTGGCGCTTCGCCGAGTGTAAAGGGAGGGATTTTCGGGTGGGGCGTGATCCGTCATGAGCCTTCTTCCTTCATGATCCTTTTTCCTTTGAGGTATTCTCCGGCGGGGCCGATGTGTTTTCCGGCGGGGCCGATGTGTTTTTCGGCGGGACTGATGTGTTTTTCGGCGGAGCTGAGGGTTTTTTCGGCGGAGCGGGTCTATTTTCCGGCGGGGTCGCCAGGAGTCCGGCGAAAAGGTCCCGGATCGCCGGCGGATCATCCGCCATCAGGGTCCGCGGGTCCATCAGGAACCGGTCCGATTCGATTCTTCCGATCAGCGGCGGCGCTCCCCGCCGAAGGGCGCTTTCCACGGCGTTCACCGACAGGCCCCGGGCCGACACGGCCACGCACCGGCTGGGCAGCTCCTGAAGCGGCAGCGCCCCGCCCCCAACCCGGGAGACCACGTCCCGCACCTCGACCTCCAGCCGGTCGTCGCCGATCGATTCAAGCAGCCCGGCCAGCCGATGGGCCTCCGCCGCAAGCATTTCCAGGGGCATGGACAGCGCCCGCAGGGTCGGAATCTCGTCCATGGCCCGCTCCGGGTCCCGGTACAGGCGCAGGGTGCTTTCCAGGGCCGCCAGGGTCAGCTTGTCGATGCGCAGGGCCCGGGTGAGCGGATTTTTCTTGATGCGCTCCATCACAGCCCGCTCCCCCAGAATGATCCCGGCCTGGGGGCCGCCCAGCAGCTTGTCTCCGCTGAAGGTGACCACCTGGGCTCCGGCGGCCACGGAATCGCGGACCGTGGGCTCCCGGATCAGGCCGAACCGGGACAGGTCCACAAAGCTGCCGGAGCCAAGATCCTCCATCACGGGAATTCCCCGCTCCCGGCCGGCGGCCACCAGATCGGGCAGGGCCACCTCGGCGGTGAACCCGACGATATCGTAGTTGCTCTTATGCACCTTCAGAAAGAGCGCGGCTCGGTCGGTGACCGCATCGAGATAATCCCGAAGATGGGTGCGGTTGGTAGCGCCCACTTCCTTTAATATGGCCCCGCTGCGGGCCATCACGTCGGGGATGCGGAAGGCCCCGCCGATCTCCACCAGCTCTCCTCTGGAGACGATCACCTCCCGGCCCCGGGCCAGGGTCTCCAGGGCCAGCAGCACGGCGCCGGCGTTGTTGTTTACCGCCATGGCCGCCTCGGCGCCGCCCAGCTCCGTCAGCAGGTCTTCCACGGCGCTGTAGCGCGAGCCCCGGCGGCCGGCGGCAAGATCGAACTCCAGGTTCGAATACCGGCCCGCCACTTCGGCCAGGTTCTCGATTACGGAAGGGGCCAGGCGCGAGCGGCCGAGATTGGTGTGGATCACCACGCCGGTGGCGTTGATCACACGCCGCAGGTTGGGCCTCATGGCGTCGGCCACAAGACCGGCCATAAGGGCCATCACCGCCGCGTCATCCAGCCGGCCGGGGTCAAAGTCAGCGCCCAGCCGAAGAATGGCCGTCCGCAGCCGGTCCACGGCCCGCCGGGCGCATTGAACCAGGACGGCCCGAGGCGCCCGGGCCAGGTCCGGCATAGCGCCTGCAAGGTTCAGCAGGTGGTCCACGGCCGGCAGCATCCGAAGAAGATTCGCCGGCGGCGGCAAGGAGATTTTTGTGTTAGACATTGTTATCATTGGCCCTTTGTAGGAGCTTTAGGCGATATAATTCCAAATATATATAACAGCGCCTCGAAAAAATCTCAACCGCAAAATCACCTTTCCCCCCACGGATATTTTGGCCATGGCTCAACTTTTCTCTTGCATTTCCCCGGTTTATTTTATAAGGAGAGGGAAGATAATTTATTTGGCCCACAACCCTATTGGAAAATCAGGAGGTCGGCATAGTTAAACCGCGTCAACAAACCAACCAGCCCAGTATCAACCAGAAGATAAAAGCCAAGGAAGTCCGTGTCATTGATCCGGACGGAAATCAGGTCGGCGTCTTTCCCACCGACAAGGCGCTGTCAGCCGCCAAGGACTTCGGCCTGGATCTGGTGGAGGTTTCCCCCAATGCCAACCCGCCGGTCTGCAAGATCATGGACTACGGCCGCTATAAGTATGAGCAGACCAAAAAGCAGCAGGAGGCCAAGAAAAAGCAGAGTACCTTCCAGATAAAAGAGATCAAGGTCCGCCCGAAGACCGGCGATCACGATCTGGACGTGAAGGTCGGCCACATCCGCCGATTCCTCGAAAAAAAGGACAAGGTCAAGGTCACTCTTATTTTCCGCGGCCGCGAGATCACGCTGACGGAACTGGGCCTCGAGGTGCTGGAAAAGGTGGCAGAGGAAACATCGGACATGGCCATCATCGAACAGAAGCCCAAGTTCGAGGGCCGCACCATGGTGATGATTCTGGCCCCGAGGTAGCGCGGACCGACCCGGGGCCCGCAGATCAGGCCATCGCGGCCGGCCACGGAGCGACACCGGCGTCGAAAAACCGGCATCAAGCGGGACGCCTTATCCTTGCGGCGAGGAGGGCGCGAAAATACCTGCTTGACAGTCGCATCTTTATCGTATAACGTCAGTGGGTGGCGTGTGGGCAATTTATTGTTCCCACGCCACCTGTTTTTTGTTTAATCGATTGATTTTTTTGAAATATATTGACTTTTTACCTCAACAACAGCCGTATCGGGAGCAAGGGAGTCATGCCGAAGATCAAGACCAATCGCGCCGCGGCAAAGCGGTTCAAATCCACGGGAACGGGCAAGATCGTGTTCGCCAAGTCCCACGCCAGCCACATTCTTACCAAAAAAACGCGGAAGCGCAAAAGACGGCTGCGCCAGGCCCACATCATCGACAAGACCAACATGCGGGAAATCCGCCTGCTGCTGCCAAACGGCTGCTGATCCGATCTTTCGCGATTTAAAAGGAGAACCTTCCAATGCGCATCAAACGCGGTTTCAAGGCGCGCCGTCGCCGCAAAAAGGTACTGAAACTATCCAAAAGCTTCCAGGGGGGGCGCAACAACCTGTTCCGCTCCGCGGCAGACGCCGTCGATAAGGCCCTCAATTACGCCTATCGGGACCGGAAGGTCCGCAAGCGGGATTTCCGGAGCCTGTGGATCGCCCGCATCAACGCGGCCGCCCGCATGAACGACATTAGCTACAGCCGCTTCATGCACGGGCTGAAGTTGGCCAACGTGGCGCTGGACCGCAAGGTCCTTGCGGAACTGGCCGTTTCGGACCCGGACGGCTTCGCCCAGATCGCCCGGCTCGCCCATCAAAACGCCTGATCCGTCCCCCCGGACGGAGCCCTTCGCCGACCGATGGCCCCGGCCCCTCGCCCCAAAAGCGGCGGCCGCCCGACCATCGGCCGGCGGCGATAAGCACAACAGGAGCAGTCGTGGAACCATCCCTTGAAGCCATAAGGGCCGAGGCCCTTGGGGCCCTTGCGGACGCCGCCGGCGCCGAGGCGGTCAACGCCCTGTCGATCCGGTATCTGGGACGCAAGGGCGTTGTCACCCAATACCTGAGAAACATCTCCAGCCTGCCGGCCGAACAGCGGCCGGCGGCGGGCAAGGCGGCCAACGCCGTTAAAGTCGAGCTGGAATCGGCCATGAAGGCGGCCCTGGACCGGCTGGCGGAAGGCGCGGGCCGTCCGGCGGACGCCATCGACGTGTCCCTTCCGGGCCGGCCCATGGCCCCGGGAACGCGCCATCCCATCACCCGGATACAGGAAGAGATCTGCGACATCTTCACCCGCATCGGCTTCGATATCGCAGAGGGCCCGGAGGTGGAAAGCGATTACTATAACTTCGAGGCCCTTAACATCCCCAGGGACCACCCGGCCCGGGACATGCAGGATACCTTTTATATATCCGACAGCGTGGTCCTGCGCACCCACACCTCCCCCATGCAGGTTCGGTACATGGAAAAGCACCGGCCGCCGGTGCGCGTTGTGGTTCCCGGCAAGGTCTATCGGTGCGACTCGGACGTGACGCACACCCCCATGTTCCACCAGGTGGAGGGCCTGCTGGTGGACCGGAACATCTCCTTCGGGGATTTAAAAGGCGTGCTGACCACCTTTATCCACCAGATGTTCGACAAGGCAACGCCCCTGCGGTTCCGGCCCAGCTTCTTTCCCTTCACCGAGCCGTCCGCCGAGGTGGATATCGGGTGCGTGATCTGCCGGGGATCGGGATGCCGGGTCTGTTCCCAGACCGGGTGGCTGGAGATCCTGGGATCGGGCATGGTCCATCCGGCCGTCTTTGAAAATGTCGATATCGACACGTCGGCCTATTCGGGCTTTGCCTTCGGCATGGGGGTGGAGCGGATCGCCATGCTCAAGTACGGCATTGACGACATCCGGAAATTTTTCGAAAACGATCTGAGGTTCCTGAGGCAGTTTTAAATGAAAGCAAGCATGAGCTGGCTTACGGCCTACGCGCCGGTGGCCATGGCCGCCGCCGACCTGGCAGAGGCCCTGACCATGGCGGGCCTGGAAGTGGAGGCCCTGTGGGACCGGTATGAATACCTGAAGGGGATGCGGGTGGGCCGCATCGTGGGCGTTGCGCCCCATCCGGACGCGGACCGGCTTCGCCTGTGCGAGGTGGACCTGGGCGATCGGCGGGCCACGGTGGTCTGCGGGGCGCCCAACGCCGCGGCCGGGATGAACGCGCCCATGGCCCTGCCCGGAGCGGTGTTTCCCGATGGAAAGAAGCTGCAAAAGAGCGTCATCCGGGGGATCGCCTCCGACGGGATGCTGTGCAGCGAGGCGGAGCTGGGGCTGGGGGCGGACGCCTCCGGCTTGATGACGCTGGACGCCTCCCTGCGGCCGGGCCAGGATCTGGCCGAGGCCCTGGGCCTGTCTGACCCGGTGATGGAAATCGGGCTGAC
>JAABTE010000210.1 GCA_011390035.1 Desulfobacteraceae bacterium
CCTGGCGGAGCGAAAAATCAAGGCCATGAGCGAGGCGATCCATGACGGCATGATCATGATCGACGGCAAGGCCCGGGTGATGTACTGGAACCATGCCGCCGAGGCGCTCTTCGGCGTTCCGGCCGCGGAGGCGCTGGGGAAGGACATGCATGCCCTGGTGGCGCCCGCCGAATATCTCGAAGGGGCGAAAAGCGGATTGGAATCCTTCGTGGAAACCGGCCGGGGGCCGGTGCTCGACCGGGTGAGCGAGCTGATGGCCCGACGCGCCGACGGCGCCCTGTTCCCGGTGGAGGTCGGCGTCGCCGGATTCCAGGTCGATCGGGACTGGTACGCCGTGGGAATCGTGCGAGACATCACCGAAAGAAAGCGGGCCGAGGCGGCGGTCAGGGAGAGCGAGCAGCGCCTGGAAACCGCCCTGACGGCCAGCAACACCGGCCTGTGGGACTGGTATCCTCAGGAGGGAAAGGACTTTCACAACGATCAGTGGTACCGGCAGTTGGGCTACGAGCGGAGCGATCTGGACCCGGACGCGGACCATCTGATGACGTTGATGCATCCCGATGACGCGGCCGCTTTCCTGGGCGGAATGGAAAAATACGCCGACAGAGCGGCCAATGATTACAAGAATGAATTTCGCATGAAAGCCGCGGACGGCTCATGGAAGTGGATCTTGTCCCTCGGGCGGATCATCGAGCGGGATGAGGCGGGTCAGCCGACCCGGATCGTGGGCGTCCACCTGGACATGACCGAAAGGAAGACGGCCGAGGATAAAATCGGGCGCCACCTCGAGGACCTGGAGCGCTTCAACAAGCTGGCGATCAGTCGGGAGGAGAAGATGATCCAGCTCAAGGAAGAGATCAATCTGCTGTTGCGGGAAGCGGGCCGCGAGGCCAGGTACAGAATCGTTTAAACGCATGGAAGAAGCTCGCCGCGCGCGGCGGCGGGAGGAGGGCCTGAAATGTTCAAGGAAGACCGGAATGAGCAGAAATTCAACTGGAGCATGATCGGCGACATCGGCGAAGGCCGGCCCAACCTGGGCGGGACCACCGAGGTGGCGGTTTACCGGCTGATGCAGTTCACGCTGAGGGACGTGATCATTCAGCGGTTCGGGGTGGAGGCGGCGGACAAGGTGTTTTACCTGGCCGGCGAGGAGGCCGGGCGCGAGTTCTGCAAGAACATGCTCGACGTCAAGGCGCCCTTCAATGAATTCATCAAGCAGCTTCAGGAAAAATTGAAGGATCTGCGGGTGGGCCTTCTGCGAATCGAGGCGGCCGACCTGGAAACGCTGAATATAACGCTGACAGTGGCCGAGGACCTGGATTGCTCGGGCCTGCCGGTGTGCGAGGAAACCATCTGCACCTATGACGAGGGATTTATCGCCGGCGTGCTGTCCGAGTACACGGGCAGGAAATTCGACGTCAGGGAAATCGACTGCTGGTGCTCCGGCGACCGCGTCTGCAGATTCGACATCAAGCCCGCGGAGGCGGCATAAGCCAGATGCTTCGGGTCAGCGAAGAAGAGATCGACAAGATAACCGAGGTTTTTTACCGGATTCTCAAAGGGGGGATGCCCGATCCGCTGCAAATCCCCGAGGCGCACGGGGAGAATGAAATCGGGCAGCTCATGACCTATGTGAACCGGTTCATAGGCGAATACGGCGCCGCCGTCGATGTCTTCTATTCCCTGTCCAAGGGTCAGATCAATTTCGATCCGCCCAGGGGCAAGATGCTGATCCTGGCGTCGGTGAAAAGCCTTCAGGCCTCGCTGCGGAACCTGACCTGGACCACCCAGCAGATCGCCGGCGGGGAATACGGCTTCCGGGTCGAATTCATGGGCGAGTTTTCAGAAGCCTTCAACAGCATGGCCCGGCGGCTGCGGGAGTCGGTGACCGAGCGGGAGACCGCCAACGCGGCCCTGCGGGCCCAGGTGGACGAGCTGGCCAGGGCGCGGCGGGCCATGCTCAACATCATGGAGGATCTGGAGGAGGCCAAGAAGGAGGCCGAGGCCGCCACCCGATCCAAGTCCGACTTCCTGGCCAACATGAGCCACGAGATCAGAACGCCCATGAACGCCATCATCGGCATGTGCTATCTGGCCTTGAAGACCGATTTGAACCCGAGGCAGCACGGATACCTGCGGAAAATCGATTCCGCGGCCAAATCCCTTCTGGGCATCATCAACGACATTCTCGATTTTTCCAAGATCGAGGCCGGCAAGCTCGACATGGAATCCGTCGCCTTCGATCCGCGCGAGATCCTGGACAACGTGGCCGGCCTGATCACCGTCAAGGCCCAGGAAAAGGAATCCCTCGAGGTGTTGTTCCGCATCGATCCCGAAATCCCCGCCCGCCTGACGGGCGATCCCCTGCGGCTGAGCCAGGTGCTGATCAACCTGGGCAACAACGCGGTCAAGTTCACCGAAAAGGGGGAGATCGTCTTCGATGTCGAGCTGCTGGAGCGGGACGATCATCGGGCGGTCATCCGGTTTTCGGTCCGGGATACCGGCATCGGGATGACGCCGGAGCAGCGCGGCCGGCTTTTCAAGGCGTTCTCCCAGGCGGACGCCTCCACCACGCGCAAGTACGGCGGCACCGGCCTCGGGCTGACCATCTGCAAGCGGCTGGTGGAACTGATGGACGGCGAGATCCGGGTGGAGAGCCGGGCCGGCGCGGGCAGCGTCTTTTCATTCGAGGTCGGCCTGGGCCTGGGCGCGGCGGAGCGGGACGAGCATCCGCTCACGCTGTCCGAGGATCTGCGCGGCCTGCGGGCGCTGATCGTGGACGACAACCGCACGGCCCGGCAAATCCTGGGCGAAATGATGGCCTCCATCCAGTTCGATGTGGAAGACGTGGCGTCCGGTTCCGACGCCCTGGCCCTGATCGCGTCTGCCCCGCCGGAAAAGCGTTACGACCTGGTGCTGGCGGACTGGCAGATGCCGGGGCTGGACGGCGTGGAAACCTGCCGGCGGATCCGCGAAATGGCGGTTCCGGCCGGCCAGCCCAAGGTGATCCTGGTCACCGCCTACGCCGAGGAGGATGCGGTCGAGGCCGCCCGGGGGGCCGGGCTGGACGGCGTGATCGTCAAGCCGGTTTCCCATTCCGGCCTGCTGAACGCCGTCATGCGGGCGTTCGGCCGACTGGAGGCGGGGCGCCTTGTCAGGGGGCGGCGGGACCTGGCGCCGGAGATGACGCGCGCCATCCGAGGCGCCCGCGTGCTGCTGGCGGAGGATAACGAGGTCAACCAGGAAGTGGCTCGGGAGATCATGGAAGGCGCCGGCCTCGACGTGACCATCGCCGGCAACGGCCGCGAGGCGTTGGAGGCCCTGAGCGGGGCGGATTTCGACCTGGTGCTGATGGACATCCAGATGCCGGTCATGGACGGCTATCAGGCCACCGCCCTGATCCGGAAGGAGGCGCGGCTCGCCGATCTGCCCATCGTCGCCATGACCGCCAGCGCCATGCCCCAGGACCGGGAAAAGGCCATCGCGGCGGGCATGAACGATCACATCGGAAAGCCCATCGATGTTCCGGAATTTTTCACGGTCCTGGGCAAATGGATCGCGCCGAGGGAAGAGGCGCCGAGGGAAGGCGTGCTGGACGAAGGCGTGCTGGACGAAGGCGTGCTGAGCGAAGGCGCGGCGAGCGAAGGCAAGGCGTGCGAGAACGGAACGAGCGAGAACGGAACGAGTGAGAACGGGGCGCGCGAGAACGGGAGCGGCAAGGGCCGGGCGGCTTTGGATATTCCGCCCATAGCGGGCGTGGATACGGCCGCCGGCCTCGCCCGGATTGGCGGCAACGCGAAGCTTTATCGGAAGCTTTTGAACAAATTCCGGGAGGGCAACGCCGACATGATGGAGCGGATCGCCGATGCCCTGCGGGCCGGCGACCTGACGCTGGCCGAGCGGCTGGCGCACACGATAAAGGGCGTTGCCGGAAACCTCGGCGCCGGCGACCTTCAATCCGAAGCGGCCCGGCTGGAGGGTGAGTTGAGGCGGGGACGGGCGCCGGACGAGCGGATGCTGCTGGCGTTCGATGCACGCTTGACGCAGGTGCTCGATGCCCTTTCGGCCATGGCGGATGGCGCGGAAAACGCGCCTTGCCCCCCGGAGGCGGCGGAGATCGACCTTGAGACGATCGGCCCTCTTGTGGAACAGATGAAAGCCCTTCTCGAGGATGACGACCTGGATGCCCTGCGGGTGGTCGAGAAACTTCAAGGCGCCCTCTCGGGTCCGGCCGCCGACCTTGTCCGGGAGATCGGCCGCCTGGCGAACGCCTACGATTTCAACGGCGCTCTGTCAAGGGTCGGAGCGCTCGCCCGGGCCGTCGGCATCGGGGCCGGCGGGGAGCATGGCGATATATCTTGAGATGCTGATGGATTAACGAACCGACGAATGCGAGTGCCAAGATGAAAACTTCGGACAACATGCCCAGAATCCTGATCGTTGACGACACGCCCGAAAACATAGATGTTCTCGGAGAGATTCTCTCGGATTACAAGCGCGTGTTCGCCCTCAGCGGCGAAAACGCGCTGCGGAAAGCCGAATCCACCCCGCCGCCGGACCTGATCCTGCTGGACATCATGATGCCGGAAATGGACGGCTACGAGGTGATACGGCGGTTGAAGGAGAATCCGTCCACGGAAGACATTCCGGTGGTGTTCATCACCGCGTTGAGCGAGGCGGAAGACGAGGCCAAGGGGATCGAACTCGGCGCCGTGGACTATATCACGAAACCCTTCAGCCCCGCCGTCGTCAAAGCCAGGGTCCGGTCCATTCTCACCTTGAAGGAGAAAACGGAGCAACTGGCCAGGCTGTCGGAAAAGCTGTCGAAGTACCTTTCGCCCCAGGTCTGCGAGCTGATCCTGTCCGGAAAGCGGGATGTGAAGATCGAGTC
>JAABTE010000211.1 GCA_011390035.1 Desulfobacteraceae bacterium
ACAAGCCGACCCTTATCATGCTGCGAACCCTGATTGCCTACGGCAGCCCCAACAAGCAGGGCCTTGCGGACGCCCACGGCTCGCCGCTGGGCATAGAGGAGGTGCGGCTCACAAAGCGGTTCCTGGGCTGCCCGGAGGATGAGGACTTCTGTGTGCCGGACCAGCCGGTGGCCCAGATGCGCTCGGCCGTGGAAAAGGGCGCCGACGCCCAAAGGCGGTGGGAGGCACGGCTGGCAGACTACCGCGAGGCGTTCCCGGAGCTGGCCGCCCAGTGGGACGCGGCCCTGAATAGGACCCTGGCCCCCGGCTGGCGCGACGGCCTGCCCGATTTTGCCGGCTCCGGCCCTGTGGCCACCCGCTCGGCCTCCGGAAAGGCATTAAACCTACTGGCGGCCCGGGTGCCCGAGCTGTTCGGCGGCTCCGCGGATCTGGCGCCCTCCAACAAGACGATCATCGACGCCTCCCACGACTTTCAGGCCGCCTCGCCGGACGGCCGCAACATCCGCTTCGGCGTCCGCGAACACGCCATGGCCGCCATCTGCTCCGGCATGGCCCTGCACGGCGGCCCCCGGCCCTATTGCGGCACCTTCCTGGTGTTCGCCGACTACATGCGGCCGGCCATTCGCCTGACCGCCCTCATGCGCCAGCCTGTGATCTATGTCTTCACCCACGACAGCCTGGCCGTGGGCGAGGATGGCCCCACCCACCAGCCGGTGGAACACCTGGCCAGCCTCCGGCTCTTTTCCGGCCTCACGGTCATCCGCCCGGCGGACGCGGCCGAGACGGTGACGGCCTGGGAGGCGGCCCTGGAGAACACCGCCGGCCCCACGGCCCTGATCCTGAGCCGCCAGAAGCTGCCCGTGCTGGATCGGGCTGTTCTGGCGCCGGCCGACGGGCTGAAAAAGGGCGCCTACGCGCTCAAAGACGTGGACGGAAAGGCGGACATCACCCTGATCGCCACCGGCTCGGAGGTCCACATCGCCCTTGCGGCCGCAGACGCCCTGGCGGAAAAGGGCGTTGCCGCCCGGGTGGTCAACATGCCCTCATGGGAGCTGTTCGAGGCCATGCCCGACGCCTATAAAAAGGAAACGCTGCCCGACGACGGCGCCCCCCGGCTGGCCGTGGAGGCGGGCCATCCCATGGGATGGGAGCGGTACCTGGGCGGCCGGGGCGACATGATCGGTGTCACCGGGTTCGGCGCGTCGGCCCCCGGCGGGCAGGTGATGGCCCGGTTCGGCTTCACGGCCGAAAACGTGACGGCCCGGGCCCTTGCCCTGCTGGGAAAACAGGGGCCGAAGGAAAAAAATTAAAAAAAAATGCCGGCGCTAATAATCTCCTAACATTTGCTCTTTATATTACATCTTAGAGTTGAGACGGGGGCCGCGATGGTCGCGGCCCTCGATCGGCGATAATGGCATATGGACTCAAATGACAAGGAGAGAAGACAAGATGAAGATCGGTATCAAAACACTGGTGATCGCGCTGACAATCGCATTCATGACCGGCGGATTCCCCGCCGGCGCCGCCGCGTCGGAGAACCTGGTGATCAAGGGCTCCACCACGGTGCTGCCCGTTGCCCAGAAGGTGGCCGAGGCCTACATGAAGGAGCGGCCTGATGTGAAGATTTCCATCTCCGGCGGCGGCTCCGGAAACGGCATCAAGGCCATCATAGACGGCGCCACGGACATTGGCAACTCCTCCCGGTTCATCAAGGGCAATGAGGTGAAGCTGGCCCTGGAGCGCGGCGCCTATCCCGTCCCCTTCCGCGTCGCCTATGACTGCATCGTGCCCGTCGTTCATCCTTCCAACACCGTTGAAAACCTGACCATTGATCAGCTAAAGGCCATCTACGAGGGCAAGGTCCGCAACTGGAGCGAGCTGGGCGGCCCGGACAAGCCCGTTGTGGTCATCTCCCGGGACACATCCTCGGGCACCTACGAGGTATGGGAGAGCAAGGTGCTGGGCGGCGGACGGGTCTATCCCGGCGCATTGCTCCAGGCATCCAACGGCGCCGTGGCCCAGGCCGTTTCCAAAAATGACAACGCCGTCGGCTATATCGGCCTGGGCTACATGTCCGGCGATGTGAAGGCCGTGTTGGTTAACGGCATCAAGGGCTCAAAGGAGACCACCCTAAACGGTCAGTTCCCCATCAGCCGGCCCCTGTTCATGTTCACCCGCGACTGGCCCGAGGGCAAGGTGGTGGACTTTATCAATTACATGCTGCATCCGGAAAAGGGGCAGAAGCTGGTGGAGGAGACGGGGTACGTGCCGCTGTACTAATCCCCGCCCCCGTTGTACTAACCCCTCCCCGTTCCTCTCCCGGCCCGGGGAGGGGGACCGCCGGCCCCCCTCCCGGACTTTCGGGCGCCGGGCGGGGGCTTTCGCATGGGTCTCCCCCTTTATTCGGGAAATTCTTTTTCGGAGCAAGGGTGAGCCGAGGGGGTTGCGGGTTGATCGGAAATGTCGATAGCGTTTACCATAGAAGCCTGAAAGCAAAAGGATTTCCATTAAAATGACAGGCGCCAACCGCGGATCAACGGAAAAGATCATGCGCCGATTCTTCTTCGGCGTGGCCACGGCCTCCATCGCCTTGCTGACCATGATCATGGTCTTCCTTTTCACCGAGGGGATGCCCATCTTCGAGCAGGTTTCGGTGGGCGATTTCATCTTCGGCAAATACTGGTATCCCACATCGGATCCGCCCGATTTCGGCATATTTGCGCTCATCGTGGCCTCCCTTGCCGTCACGGGCGTTTCCGCTGCCATGGCCATTCCCCTCGGGGTTATGACGGCCATCTATCTTGCGGAGCTGGCCTCAAGGCGGGTGGCCGGCATTTTGAAGCCCGCGGTGGAGCTGCTGGCGGCGCTGCCGTCGGTGGTCATCGGGTTTTTCGGCATGGTGCTCGTGGCGCCCTTTCTGCAGCGGGTGTTCGACATGCCCACGGGCCTGAACCTGTTCAACGCGTCGCTGATGCTGGCCTTCATGTCGATACCCACCATCTGCTCCATATCGGAAGACGCCATCTACAGCGTGCCCAACGCCCTGCGGGAAGGATCGCTGGCATTGGGGGCCACCCAGTGGGAGACGATCATCCGGGTGGTGCTGCCCGCGTCCATCTCCGGCATTGCCACGGCCGTGATTCTGGGCATGTCCCGGGCCATCGGCGAGACCATGGTGGTGCTGATGGTGGCCGGCGGCGCGGCCATGGTTCCCGGCTCGCTTTTCGATCCGGTGCGGCCCATGCCCGCCTCCATCGCCGCGGAGATGGCCGAGGCGCCCTTCCGGGGCGATCATTATTACGCGCTGTTCGCCACGGGCATCGTGCTGTTTCTGTTCACGCTGTTTTTCAACATCGTCGCCGATTTCATCGCCCATCGGTATCGGCAGGTGGGCGAGGCGTCCCTTTAAGAGATGAGGAAACCCGAAATGGACATAACGGAGGATCAGATCCGACAAGGCGAGGCGGAGGCCGAGGAGCAGTCGCGGCATAAGGCGACCTTCCGGGCAGAGGAGCGGAGCCGGATTCAGGAAGCGGCGATCCGGGCGCGGGGCCGTCGGAAAATGAATCAGCGCCTGGTCTTCTTTCTTTTCCGGGCGGCGGCGGCCATCACCGTAACGGCCCTTTTCATTATCATCTTTTTCATGGTGAAAAACGGCATCAGCGCCATCTCGTGGGAATTTCTCACCCAGGTGCCAAGGGATTCGATGACAAAGGGCGGCATTCTGCCCTGCATCGTGGGCACGGCGCTGCTGGGGCTCGGGGCCATCGCGGTGGCCATGCCCATCGGCGTGGCCTCGGCCATCTACCTGAACGAGTACGCCAGGGCCGGAAAGGTGCTGCGGCTCATCCGGCTGGGCATCAACAATTTGGCCGGGGTGCCGTCGGTGGTCTTTGGCCTGTTCGGGCTGGCCTTTTTCGTCACCTACCTGAAGATGGGCGTGAGCATCCTGGCCGGCGCGCTGACTTTGGGGGCCATGAGCCTGCCGGTGATCATCGGCGCAACGGAAGAGGCTTTGAAGTCGGTGCCGAACACCTATCGGGAAGCATCCCTGGGCCTGGGCGCCACCAAGTGGCAGACCACCTGGCGGGTGGTGCTGCCCGCGGCCCTGCCGGGGATTCTCACCGGCGCCATCCTGGGGTTGAGCCGGGCCGCCGGGGAAACGGCGCCCATCATGTTCACCGCGGCGGTCTTTTACACGCCGGACCTGCCGTCGTCCATCTTTGACGAGATCATGGCGCTGCCCTATCACATCTATGTGCTGGCCACCGCCGGCACCGACATCGAGCTGACCCGGCCCCTGCAGTACGGCACGGCCCTGGTGCTTATCGGGATGGTGCTGGGGATGAACATGGTTGCCATCATCTGGCGGCATCGGCTGCGCAGGCGGCTGTCTTAATCGGGAGAAGGAATTGAAATCGACAAACGGCATCAAAATGAGTACGGCGCATCTGAATTTCTATTACGGGGAATTCAAGGCGCTCCAGGATGTTACCCTGAATTTCAACAAACAGCAGGTCACGGCCCTCATCGGCCCGTCCGGGTGCGGCAAGAGTACCTACCTTCGCTGTCTGAACCGCATGAACGATCTGATCCCCATCAGCCGGGTGGAGGGAAAGGTGATGCTGGAGGATCAGGATATCTACGAACCGAGCCTGGACGTGGTGATGCTGCGCCGGCAGGTGGGGATGGTCTTTCAAAAGCCAAATCCCTTCCCCAAAAGCGTGTTTGAAAACGTCGCTTATGGCCTGCGGGTAAACGGCATCCGGGACAGGCGGCTCATCGAGCAGCGGGTGGAAGAGAGCATCCGCCAGGCGGCCCTGTGGGACGAGGTGAAGGACCGGCTGCGCGAATCGGCCCTGGGCCTTTCCGG
>JAABTE010000212.1 GCA_011390035.1 Desulfobacteraceae bacterium
AGCGGGCCTGCCCCCCCGCGCCGCGGCCGAGGAGGGGGCACGGGAGGTGACCGCGGCGGTCATCGCCTCCACCCTGACCACCCTTGCCGTGTTTCTGCCCCTTGTGTTCATGGAGGGCATGTCGGGCATCATGTTTAAGCAGCTCGCCTATGTGGTGGCCTTCTCCCTGGCATGCTCGCTGACAGCGGCCCTGACCCTGGTGCCAATGCTGGCATCCCGGGCGCGGCAGACGGCAGGCACCGGGACCGGGCACGCGGGCGGCGGCGCGGCGGATTCCCCGCTCCGCTGGCTGTATGATCGCTCGGAGGGCATGTTCAACCGGCTCGAAATCGCCTACAAGAACCTGCTGGCCCTGGCCCTGCGCCACCGCCTGATCGCCCTGGGCATCCCCCTTGTGGCATTGGGGGCCAGCCTCTTTTTGATCCCGCTGGTGGGCACCGAGCTGATGCCCGCCTCCGACGAAAGCGAGGTGCGGGTGAACGCGGAGATGGCCGTGGGCACCCGGGTGGCCGTGGTGGACAGGAGCTTTGAAAAAATCGAGGCCATCGTGGAAGAGGCCGTGCCCGAGATCGCCAACACGGTCTCATTTGTGGGCGGCACGTCCTGGCGGGCCCGGGGCGGCAACACCGGCGAAATGCGCATCGCCCTGGCGCCGGCGGGCGAGCGGGATCGCTCCAGCGAGGAGGTTGCCGCCGATCTGCGCCGCCGCCTCAGCGGCATTCCGGGCATGAAGATCCGCACCCGGGCCGGCCAGGGCCTCTTCCTGCTGCGCCTGGGCACCAGCGGCGACGATCAGATCCAGATGGAGGTGCGGGGCCACGACCTCGAGATCGCAGACGCCCTGGCCCGCCGGGTGGAGCAAGTGGTGGCCGAGACACCCGGCGTCACCGACACCCGGATCAGCCGGGAGTCCGGCACCCCGGAGCAACTTATCATCGTGGACCGGCGCAAGGCCGCGGACATGAAGCTGACGGTAAAAAAGATCGCCAACACCCTCCAGACGATCCTGTCCGGCACATCCGCCGGCAACTATCGGGAGGGGGGAGACGAGTACCGCATCCGGGTGAAGATCGCCGATTCGGAGCGAATGGACCTGCGGGCCGTGCTGGACATCCCCGTAACCAACGCCGACGGCGAGCGCGTGGCCCTTCGCAACGTGGTGGGCGTCCAGCCCCGCCGGGGGCCGGTGCTCATCGAGCGCAAGGACCAGGAGCGGGTGATTTACATAAGCGCCAACATCGCCGGCCGGAACATGGGCGCCATTCTGGCCGACATCAGACAGGGCCTTGCCGCCGTGCCGGCCCCCCGGGACTTTTCCATCCAGTTCGGCGGCGACTGGGAAGAGCAGCAGCGCTCCAACCGGGAGCTGTCCTTAAGCTTCCTTCTGGCCCTGGCTCTGGTGTACATGGTGATGGCCTCGCTTTACGAATCCCTGCGCGATCCCTTCGTGGTGATGTTCTCGGTACCCGTTTCCGCCATCGGCGTGATCCTGATGCTCTTTCTCACCGGCACCACCTTCAACGTGCAGTCCTACATCGGCTGCATCATGCTCGGGGGCATCGTGGTCAACAACGCCATTTTGCTGGTGGACCACATCAACCTGCTGCGCCGCCGGGACAACATGGAGCTTTCCGCCGCCATTGCCGAGGCCGGCCGCCGCCGCCTGCGGCCCATCCTGATGACCGCCGCCACCACCATGCTGGCCATGACGCCGCTTGCCATCGGCATGGGCGAGGGCGGCGAAGCCCAGGCGCCCATGGCCCGGGCCATCGTTGGCGGGCTGTTAAGCTCAACGGTGATCACGCTGGTGGTGGTGCCGACACTTTATTCCCTCATGGAGGGATTGCGGATCCGCCGGCGGGAAGCCCGCAAGCGATTATCCGCGCAGTTACGCATTAGATAAACTTCAAGATTTATCAGATAAGGTGTAATTATGAACAATAATTCATTTTATCAAACGGAAAAAACCGCCGCGGATGGATCGCCTGTTCGTTTAGTCTATGATCGAGAGGCGGATACCCTCGAGGTTTTCTTCGGTCAAAACGAACCGGCAACGGGGGTCGAGTTAACCGATCATATCGTTTTAAGATTAAATACCCAAACCTGCCGCGCCATCAGTCTCTCCGTTCTTCATTTTTCTATTTTAACTGAACATACCGAATATGGCCCGCGCAGTTACGCATTAGATAAACTTCAAGAATTATCAGATGAATTGCGAGAATTAGCGCTGCAAGTATTGACCACAGCGCCTATCAATCAATTTTTGAAGGTGACGCATTTTCAGGCATCACCCACAGAGCAGATACCCGTTACCTATGTGGAATCTCAGCCTGATCTGAATGCGGCCTGATTTTTTTCAACGAAACGGCGTTCCGGGAAAATTCCGTTGACACGGCCATCCGTTTTCAGTTAAACATTGTAATGAGGATTTGTTCTTAAAACACATCCGGATGTGGAGAGCCGACCATCACCGGGCGATGGCCGGCTTTGTTTTTAATCGCTAAAACGGAAGCGCCATGGGCATCGCCACAGACATCATCCTGATTATCGTCGCCGCCTTCTTCTGCGGCCTTCTTTTTCAACGGCTGGGCCAGCCACTGATTCTCGGCTACATCCTGGCGGGGGTGATTTTAGGGCCGCACACCGGCGGCGTCACCATCTCCAACATCCACGAGATCGAGCTTCTGGCCGAAATCGGCATCGCCCTGCTGCTGTTCGCCCTCGGCCTGGAGTTTTCCCTCAAGGACCTGAAGCCGGTCAAGCATGTGGCCGTATTCGGCACCACGATCCAGATCACCCTCACCATCAGCCTGGGGTACCTGATCGGCCTTGTGATGGGGTGGGACTGGAAGTCGTCCCTGTGGCTCGGGGCGCTGATCTCCCTTTCCAGCACCATGGTGCTTTTAAAAACCCTTATGAACCAGGGCTGGATCGGCACGCTGTCGAGCAAGGTGATGATCGGCATGCTCATCGTGCAGGACCTGGCCGTGGTGCCCATGATGATCATCCTGCCCCAGCTCAATGATCCGTCGGTTGGGCTGCCGGCGCTGGGCATCGCCGCGCTCAAGGCGGCGGCCTTCATCGCCGGCATGGTGCTTTTGGGCACACGGCTGCTGCCCCGGCTGCTGGCGCACATCGCCAGGCTCAATTCCAGGGAGCTGTTTTTGCTGGCCATCACCGCCATCGGGCTGGGCATCGGGTACGCCACCCACGAGGTGGGGCTCTCGTTCGCCTTCGGGGCCTTCGTGGCCGGGATGGTGTTGAGCGAGTCGGACTACGGCCACCAGGCCCTGAGCGATATCATTCCCCTGCGGGATCTGTTCGGCCTGCTGTTTTTCACCACGGTGGGCATGCTGCTGGACCCGGAATTTCTGGTGAGCAATTACAAATCGGTGCTGATGCTGGTGCTGGCGGTGGGGATCGGCAAGGGGCTGATCTTCGCCGGAATCTCCCATCTGTTCGGCTACCGGAACGTGATCCCACTGGCCGTGGGGCTGGGCCTGTTTCAGATCGGCGAGTTCTCCTTCGTGCTGGCCCGTGTGGGCGTGGCCACCGGGTCCATCGGCAACGAGGTGTATGCTTCGGTGCTGTCGGCGGCTATTATCACCATGGTGCTAACGCCCCTGGTGTCGGGCCAGACGGCGCGGCTGTATTCCCTGAAAAAGCGCTGGTTCAAGCGCGAGGCCCTTGAATCTTCCAACATTCCGGACACGGGCCTGTCCGATCATGTGGTCATCGCCGGCGGGGGCCAGGTGGGATTTCAGATCGCCAAGGCGCTCGGACGGCTGAAATTGCCATTTGTGATCGTGGAGCTGGACCACCGGCGGTTCGAGCAGGCCCGTGCGGCGGGCATGTCTGTGGTCTATGGCGACGCCGGCCAGGAGGTGGTGCTGGAGGCGGCCGGCATTAGGGAGGCCCGGCTTCTGATCATGACCGTTCCGGGCCTTGCAATGGGCCGTGCGATCATCGCCCACGCACGGCGCATCAACAACGCCGTCGGAATCGTGGCCCGCGCTTCCGGCCCCGATTATTTCGAGGCGTTAAAGGACCTGGGCGTGTCCGAGGTGGTTCTGCCGGAGTTCGAGGCCAGCCTGGAGATGACCCGCCAGGCCCTGCTGCGCCTGCGCATCCCCGCCACCGAGGTGCAGCGCCACACCGACACGGCACGCCAGGAGCTGTACGCGGACTGGCTGCGGGAAGACCGGGATTACCGCTTGCTGTCCCAGTTGCGGGGGGCCGAGGCCCAGTTCGACCTGCAATGGGTGCGGCTGATACCGGAAAGCCCGCTGGCGAACAAAACCATCGCGGAAAGCAATATCCGACAGCGAACCGGCGCCTCGGTTGTGGGGGTGGCGCGGGGGGAGCGGCTGCACCCGAACCCGGAGGCCGATTTCGTTCTGGAGCCGGGGGATCTGATCGCCATCATCGGCGGAGACATCCACCGGGATTCCTTCTGCCATATCGCGTCGGAGGAATCGTGCGGGGTTAATGTTTAAGGAAATATTAATTGCAGAAATACCGCATCAGCGCCGGGGAATGAATCCCCCGGCAAAACTGAAAGCCCCCTGAAGGGGGCTCGAACGGCCCGCTATAAAGGCAAGGCGCCGGAGAGGAATGGCGCGATGGGGGGCCAAGCATTTTTACAAGCATCAAGCAACGGGGATACCGGCATCGCTACTCGTTCTAAGCCCCAACGGGGCGAAATCCATATAGCCAGGGGCAACGCCCCTGGGCTTGTTGAAAGGGCGGAATATGAATCAATCCCAGACATATTTCTCGTCCCATTCAACGCGGTAATTTTTCAACAATGTGCGATATTCGTCTTCAAAATTCCGTTGCCGGGTCCAGGGGCGTTG
>JAABTE010000213.1 GCA_011390035.1 Desulfobacteraceae bacterium
AGGTGCGCCTGATCAAAGGCAATGAGCTGGGGGCGGAGTTCACTTCCCGGGATCAAAAAAATCCCATCGAAAAGGCCTATGATCTGGCCATCGGTTACTATACGTTCACCTAGTTTCTAATTTAAGGAGGTCGTCCACATGAGCGTCAAGCAGATCGTCAAAACCCCGTCGGCGTACGATTATCCCCTGCTGATCAAGAACCTGCTCCGCACCCCCCTGATCTACGCCCCGGATCAGGAGATTATATATCGGGACCGGATGCGCTACACCTACCGGATGCTCAATGAGCGCATAGGCCGTCTGGCCGGCGGCCTGGCCGGCCTCGGCGTAAAGCCGGGAGACACCGTGGCCGTGATGGACTGGGACAGCCACCGGTACCTGGAGTGCTTTTTCGGCGTGCCCATGATGGGCGCCACCCTGCACACCATCAACATCCGGCTGTCGCCGGAGCAGCTCATCTACACCATCAACCACGCCGAGGACGATGTCATCCTGGTCAACGCAGACTTCGCGCCCATGCTCGAGGCGGTCAAGGACCAGTTCGAGACGGTGAAAAAGATCGTGCTCATCTCCGAGGACGGCAAGCGGCCGGACACATCCCTGGTCTTTGACGCAGAATACGAGGAGCTGCTGGCAAGGGCCCCCCTGGATTACGATTTTCCCGATTTCGACGAAAGCGCCCGGGCCACCGCCTTTTACACCACCGGCACCACCGGCATGCCCAAGGGCGTCTATTTCAGCCATCGCCAGCTCGTGCTGCACACCCTGGGCATCGCCGCAGGCCTGGGCGGGTACAAATCGACCATCCAGATCGATTCGTCGGACGTTTACATGCCCTTAACGC
This sequence comes from Desulfobacteraceae bacterium, assembly GCA_011390035.1. Taxonomy (GTDB): domain Bacteria; phylum Desulfobacterota; class Desulfobacteria; order Desulfobacterales; family JAABSP01; genus JAABTE01. The sequence goes on from JAABTE010000213.1 coordinate 845, forward strand.
CCATGTTCCACGTTCACGCCTGGGGCATTCCCTACCTTTGCACCATGTTCGGCAACCGCCAGGTCTATCCCGGCCGGTACGAGCCGGAGACCATACTGAAGCTGATCGCCACCGAAAAGGTCACCTTCTCCCACTGCGTGCCCACCATCCTGCACATGCTGCTCACCAGCCCGTCCATCAACGACGTGGACCTGAGGGGATGGAAGGTGATCATCGGCGGGTCGGCCCTGTCCAGGGGCCTGTGCCGAGCGGCCATGGAGCGGGGCATCAACCTTACCACCGGATACGGCATGTCCGAGACCTGCCCCATCCTGACCATCTCCAACCTCAAGCCCCACATGCTGGACTGGAGCGCGGAGGATCAGGTGGCCATCCGGTGCCGCACCGGCCTGCCCATCCCGCTGTCCAACGTGGAGGTCGTTGACCTGGACGGCAACCCCGTGCCCCACGACGGCAAGAGCACCGGCGAGGTGGTGGCCCGCACCCCCTGGCTCACCCAGGGCTACCTGAAGGAGCCCGAGCGCGGCGAGGATCTGTGGCGGGGCGGCTGGCTGCACACGGGCGACATCGGCTGGATAGACCCGGAAGGCTACCTGCAGATCACCGACCGGCTGAAGGACGTGATCAAGACCGGCGGCGAGTGGATCAGCTCCCTGCAAATCGAGGACATTTTGAGCCAGCATCCGGCGGTGAGCGAGGTGGCCGTCATCGGCGTGCCCGACGAGAAATGGGGCGAGCGGCCCCACGCCCTGGTGGTGCTGAAGGCCGAGGCGAAGGGCAAGGTGAGCGAGGCGGAGCTGAAGGAATTCTGCATGAAGCAGGTGGAGAGCGGGGCCATTCCCAAATACGGCATCCCCAACACCATCGCCCTTGTGGACGCCATAGCAAAGACCAGCGTGGGCAAAATCAACAAGAAGCAGATCCGCAAGGAGGTGAGCGGATAACAGATGGAAACGCCCCCTCGGAAAAGCCCCTGAAGGGCATCAGGCATCAATTCCGGGGGGGCAAATCACCTCGTCATCGCGCCCGGGGAGGAGCCGCGGGCGCGATGATCGCCTCCCGCCGCCGTAGCCGGCGCCACAGCGCCAGCAGATGGACGGTAGCCATGGCGGTGATCAGCCGGGGCACCCACAGCCAGAAGGCGCCTATGCCCAGGGGCAGAAACAGCGCCGGGTCCTCCACCAGCGAGTGGTTTATGCCGATGGAGGCGTGGAGGCGGGTCAGTTCTTCCGGCTCCAGGTTGCCATCCCGGGCCTCTTCCACGATCACGGCGGCGCCGTATCCGATGCCGAATACCGCCGCCGTCACCCACAGGATGCCCACCCGCCGGTTCAGCCCCATCAGCCACAGGGCCGGGGTCATCAGCCGCACGATTTTCGGAATCAGGTTGAAGCTTTTCATCAGCCCCAGCGCCATCATCAGCCCCATGACCACCCCAAGGATCTTCAGGCTCAACCAAAGGGACCCCGCCGCCCACATGATCAGCGTCTCGCTCAAGGATGCCCCTGGGACGCCGGTGCCGGCGGCCGGGGCGGCCGAGGCCCCTGCCTCCGGCCGCAGCCAGGCCGCGCAGGCCATCACCGTCACCACCGAGGCGGCAAGCCGAAGGAGGGTGGCCACAGCCGGATGCATGCCGGATTTGCCCTGAATGATGCCCTCCTGGATCATGCTGTGGGAGATGAGGATGAAGATGGCGATGAGCGTCATCTGATCCACGGTAAGGGGCAGCGCCACCATGGCGGCTATGCCGCCATATATGCCGGTGAGCATCCCCGCCACGATGGGCAGGGCCGCCTGGGGCGGCAGGGAGAGCAGCCCCATCAGGGGAGACAGGAGAAAATCGATCCGGCCCAGAAGGCCGCTGTATTCCAGCAAAACGGTGAAGAGGGACACCGGTATCAGAATCTTGAGCATCCAGCAGAAGCCGGACCAGCCCTTCTGAGCGCCGGCGGTCAGCCCGGTTTTCATCTTCTGGCGGAAGGCGGGGGAGGCCGCGGGCGCGGGCGCGTTCAGGGATTGGCCGCTGTTGTCCGTGTTTTCAATTGTCATCTCTTGCATTTTTATACCTTCCATTATTATACGTTTAATATACCTTCCATTTGATATGCTTTAGTTATTATGCATTAGGTCATGTGCATTGGGATGCCGGAGCTTAACGGCGGAAGCGCTCAAATTATTGGTGTGGAGGGCAACTGTCAAGGCCCCATTCTGGCCGCCGCCCGAAAACCCCCGTCCGCCATGGCCCCTCCATCCAACGGCCCCCCATGCCTCCTCCATCCAGCGGCTCCCCATGCCCCCTTTTCCGGCGCTTTCAGATAATACTTTACAATTCAAACAGATTGTGAAAAAAACAAAGATATGGAGACCACAGTGAATCCTTCGGCCGAAAACCTCCGGCGCCCCAGCGGCGGGACCGGCCATTCCGCCGGGGCGAGTCCCCGCCAGTCCATTCGGGAGGCCTTTGAGGAGCGGGAGTTCGGCTTCATGTCGCCCCACGGCTGCCTGAGCGCCCGGTCCCGGGGCCGGGCCCTGCCCGAAACCCCCTGCCTTATCCGCACCGCCTTTCAGGTGGACCGGGATCGGATACTTTATTCCAACGCCTTCAGAAGGCTCAAGCACAAGACCCAGGTTTTTCTCTCTCCCCTGGGGGATGAATATCGCACCCGGCTCACCCACACCCTGGAGGTGGCCCAGATCGCCCGGACCGTGTCCCGGGCCATGCGCTTAAACGAGGACCTTGCCGAGGCCATCGCCATGGGCCACGATCTTGGCCACACCCCCTTCGGCCACAGCGGCGAGACGGCCCTGCGGGAGATCTTTGACGCCTCCTTTTCCCACAACGCCCAGAGCCTGCGGGTGGTGGACCGGCTGGAGCGTCGGGGCCGGGGGCTCAACCTGACATGGGAGGTTCGGGACGGCATCCTGAAGCACTCCAAGGGGTACGGCAAGATCATCCCGGACGACCCCCGCGAGCAGCCGGCCACGGTGGAGGGCCGGGTGGTGCGGGTGGCCGATATCATGGCCTATCTGAACCATGATCTGGAGGACGCGGTGCGCAGCGGCGTGATCCGAGAGTCCCAGGTGCCGCCGAACTGCGTGAAGGTGCTGGGCCGCGATCATTCGGAGCGGGCCACCACCATGATCCGTGACCTGGTCTTTTCCAGCGGCGTGACCGGCGGAGAGTTCCGGCTCCACATGAGCCATGTGGTTTATGACGCCATGACCGAGCTGCGCCATTTCCTGTACGAAAACGTCTATCGGTCGCCCCACGTTCACCAGGAGTTCGTCAAGGCCAAGAAGATCCTCACCGAATTGTACATCCACTTCCTGGAGGACCGGACCATCCTTGAAACGGAGCTGGAGAGCCTGGAAATGCAGCCATATGGAGAAAACAATGAGTCCCATGAGCGGATCGTGGCCGATTTCATCGCCAGCATGACGGATCGATATGCGCTGGATCTTTACACAGAGCTGTTTTTCCCCGCGCCCCTGGTCTGATCCTTCCGAGGCGGCGGGCGGGGGCGCCGGTATCAGCGGATTCAGCGTTTCCGAATGGAAATGAAGCTGAAAATCAAGGTATTGATCATTCTGGCGGGGGTCATGGTGATCTGCGCGGCGCTGGCGCACGGGCTCCAGCGCTTCATCATCATGCCCAGCTTCCTCGAACTGGAGCGGCGTCAGGCGCTTCAAGACTCGAAACGGGCGGTCTTTGCCATCAGGAGCGAAATCAACTATCTGGACGCCCTGTGCCACGACTGGGCCGCCTGGGACGACACCTACGCCTTCGTGGACGCCCCTTATGATGAATACCGGGACAGCAACCTGGGATCGCCGACCTTCGTGGACAACCGGATCAACATGATCTACATCTGCGATCTCAATGGCCGAGTTGTATGGGGTCACGTTCGGGATCTGCACACGAACCGGCCCATGACGCTGCCCGAATTCCCGGCGGACCAACTGCCGCCGGATCATCCCGCGCTCACTCAACTGGACAACGACC
>JAABTE010000021.1 GCA_011390035.1 Desulfobacteraceae bacterium
GATGGACCGTTCCTTTTTTTCGTTTTCGGTTGACATGGCATGGACCTCCTTGCGGTTTTCTAAGGGACGGCGCATAATCGCCGCCCCCCGATTTTTTTTCCAAAAACCAGACATCAGAATCCCGGCAGCTCGCCAAACCCCCGGCTGGCCCAGTAAAGGGCCGTCATGCCCAGCAGCACGATATTGGCCATGAACCAGAGGGGAATCCCCACGCGGAGGAAGTCCTTCGGCTCCAGATAGCCGCTGGCATAGACGATGGCATTGGGCGGCGTGCCGATGATCAGGCAGTAGGCGAAGGACGAGGCGATGGCCGTGGACATGGCCATGAAGGGCAGGAAGGTGCTGCCCGGATGAACCAGCCCCGCCATGTTCAGGGTGATGGGGCCCACGGCGGCCGCGGCCGGGCCGTCGGCCATCAGATTGGTGATGATGGCCGTCAGGCCGTTGGAGGTGGCCAGCAGGGGGAGGCCGGAATCCATCCCCAGGGGGGCCAGCATCTCGATGGCGGAGCGGGCCAGCCAGTAGGCCGCGCCGGTGTCGTCCAGCGTCCGGCCGAATATGATGGCCCCGGCGTACAGCCAGACAACGCCCCAGTCCACCTTCTCCTGATAATCCCGCCAGTTGACCACTCCGGCCAGGATGTAGGCCACGGCGCCGGCAACGGCGATAACGCCGATGCCCAGGCGCACGGGGTAGATCCCCATGGTGTAAAACTCCTTCTCCGTGAACCAGCCGAAAACCATCACCACGAAGATGACAAGGGCGGTCTTCTGCTGACGGTTCCAGGCGCCCATGCGGCTTATCTCGGACCGCAGATGGTCCATGGAAGGGGCAAGGGACTTGATTTTCGGCCGGAATCCCCAGTTGACAACGATCCAGGCGATGGGGATCATGACCAGCAAAAAGGGCATGCAGTAGGTCATCCACTGCATGTAGCCGATGTCCATGCCGAACATGTCGGTCAGATAGGTCATCATTATCACGTTCCGGGCCCCGCCGGAGGGGGCGCCGGGGCCGCCGATGTTGCAGGCCATGGCGATGGCGATCATCAGCATCTTGCCAAGCTCCGGGTCTTCCGGAATTTCCTCCGTGAGGCTGTTCTGATAAAGCAGCATGCCGATGGGCAGGAACATGGCGGCCAGGGCGTGATCCGAGATGAAGGCGGCCAGGGGCGCTATGATCAAGAAAAAGATCAGGGTGATCCACCGCGCGTTGGGCACGGCCAGGCGGCTGAACATCATCAGGCAGACGCGCTTGTCCACCCCCGTTTTCACAAAGGCGGCGGCAAACATCAGGCTGCCCATGATGAACCAGACCGCGTCGTCCCAGTAGAGCATGGCCACCTCCTGGCGGCCCACCACGCCGGTGAACACCAGGATCAGGCCCACGCAGAGGGAGACGGCGGGCAGGGGAACGCATTCGGTCAGAAAGCAGACCACCACGAAGGCGGCCATGGCGATGGCCACCTTGATCTTCCAAGCGCCGGCGTCCGCTAGGGATTTGTCTTTATCAGACAGATCCTCGTATTTCAAGGCGTTTCGCCGCAGGTTCATGGCGCTGGTCATGATCTCGTAATACCGGTCGTCCGAGACATTTTCCCTTACATAATTCACGGCCCGCTCGAAGTTCACCGCGTCCGTCTGGATCTTGTATTTTTTAGCCCAGCTCATGTCCCGGGAGAGGAAGCGCTGTTTGCGCAGCGCGCCGATGTTCATGTTGGCTTCCATCATCCTGGCCGCCACGAGCTGCCATTGGGCCACATCCGCCGTTGACTTTGAAAAAAGCTGGTTGCTGATGTAACCCACCGCCGCCTTGGGCCCCACCTGATACTCCGTGCCCACGTCCTTCATGCCGTAGGGGGTGGGGATGATCAGCAGGATCAGCAACAGCGCCACCGGGATGGCGAAGATCTTCCAGTTGATATACTTATCGTAGCCTGTGGTCTTTTTCTTTTGCTCTCTTTCCATTTCGGACCCCTTTCTCGCCGAACGCCAGATGCATGTCCGGAAAAGCCGTTTTGGATCTTATTCGCCGAAGCGCAACCCTGAGCAACCGATGGGGATGGACTTTCATGATGAAAACTCCTTTATTTTTTAGTGACTCGCTGTCTTCGCATCCTCCAGTTTCCAAAGATGGTTGATGGTCTTTTGTTTACATGGCGCTCCCGGCCCGGTCAGGGGCCGGAAGCGCCGGTTCGTTGATCAGAATCCCGGCAGCTCGCCAAACCCCCGGCTGGCCCAGTAGATCGCCGTCATGCCAAGCAGCACGATATTGGCGGCAAACCACAGGGGGATGCCCACCCGCAGGTAGTCCTTGGGCTCCAGATAGCCGCTGGCGTACACGATGGCGTTGGGCGGCGTGCCGATGATCAGGCAGTAGGCAAATGACGAGGAGATGGCCGTGGACATGGCCATGAAGGGCAGATACGTGGTGCCCGGATGGACCAGGCCGGCCATGTTCAGCGTGATGGGGCCCACCGCGGCCGCGGCAGGGCCGTCGGCCATCAGGTTGGTGAGCACGGCGGTCAGGCCGTTGGAGATGGCCATGAGCGACAGCCCCGAATCCATCCCCAGGGGCGCCAGGCCGTCGATGACGCTTCTGGCCAGCCAGTAGGCCGCCCCCGTCTCGTCGAGCATCCGGCCGAAGATGATGGCGCCGGCGTACAGCCAGACCACGCCCCAGTCCACCTTCTCCTGGTAGTCCCGCCAGTTGACGATGCCCGCCAGGATGTAGGCCATGGCCCCGGCCACGGCGATGACGCCGATGCCCAGCCGCACCGGATAGATACCCAGGTTGTAAAATTCCTTTTCCGTGAACCACCCGAAAACCATCACCACGAAGATGACAAGGGCGATCACCTGCTGCCGGTTCCAGCCGCCCATGCGGCTTATCTCCGCCCGCAGGTGGTTCATGGCCGGGGCCAGGGAGGTCACCTTCGGCTTAAAGCGCATGTTGACCACGATCCAGGTGATGGGGATCATGATGACCAGATAGGGAAAGCAGTAGGTCACCCACTGGAGATAGCCGATGTCCATGCCGAACATGTCGGTGAGATAGGTCATCATGATCACGTTCCGGGCCCCGCCGGAGGGGGCGCCCGGCCCGCCGATGTTGCAGGCCATGGCGATGGCGATCATCATCATCTTGCCCAGCTCCGGGTCCTCGGGGATCTCCTCCGTGAGGCTGTTCTGGTACAGCAGCATGCCGATGGGCAGGAACATCGCCGCCAGGGCGTGATCCGAGATGAAGGCGGCCAGCGGCGCGATGATCAGAAAAAAGATCAGCGTGATATACCGCGCGTTGGGCACGGCCAGGCGGCTGAACATCATCAGGCAGACGCGCTTGTCCACCCCCGTTTTCACAAAGGCGGCGGCGAACATCAGGCTGCCCATGATGAACCAGACCGCGTCGTCCCAGTAGAGCATGGCCACCTGCTGGCGCGAGACCACCCCGGTGAACACCAGGATCAGGCCGATGCAGAAGGAGACCGCGGGCAGGGGAATGCACTCGGTGAGAAAGCACAGCACCACGAAGGCCCCCATGGCGATGGCCACCTTGATGCGCCACGCGCCCTTGTCCGCGGCCTGCCGGTCCTTGCCGGTCAGGTCCTCGTACCGGAGCCCTTCCTTGCGCAGCTCCAGGGCGTTTTTCATGATGCCCGCGTAGGCCTCGTCCGAGACATTGTCCCGCACGAAGGCGTAGGCCCGGTCGAAGTTGATCTGATCCACGGGGATCTTGTATCTTTTGACCCACTTGATATCCCGCTTTAAAAATCTGTTCTTCGTGAGGGCGCCCATCTGCATGTTCTGTTCCATCATTCTGGCCGCAACCAGATGCCACTGCTCGGCGTCCTGGCTGGGGCGGCTGAACAGATCGACGGTGATCCGCTCCACCACCGCGTCCGTTCCTAGGCTGTATTCCGTTCCCACGTCCTTCATTCCGTATGGCGTGGGCATCAGCAGAATCAGAAACAAGAGGACGACTGGGATGGAAAACATCTTCCAGTCCACGTACTTGTCATATCCGGTGGCCTTTTTCCTGCCTTCCCTGGTCATTATGTTCTCCTTGCTCGCCGGCCGGGGCCTCATCCGCCCTTGCTTTTTTGAATCATGTTGTCATGAGAACGACATCTGCCAGTTTCATGCGGTTTCAACCCGGACGCGATGTCACGCCAGGATGTTGCACATCTCGAAGAACAGCTCCTGCTCGCGCACCACGCCGATCACCTTCCCGCCGCTGGTGACCACCATCCGCCGGATGCGCTCCCGGTGCATGCGGTCGGCCAGCTCCATCAGGTTGGTGTTCTCGTCGGTGACGGGCGGGGAGCCGGACATGATGTCGCCCACCTTCATCCGGCCGATCTCCTTGACCCGGCTGGTGAAAAGGCCCGACCAGAACATGGTGGAATACTGCATGCTGTCGGCCATGCTCGGCTTTGGGGCGGACAGATAGGCCGGCCGCGCCGCCGCCAGCAGGTCCTGGATCGCCAGGATGCCGCTCAGCTCCCCCTTGTCGTCGAAGACCAGGATGGACCGGTGGCCCGTCTCCATCACCCGGCTGGTGGAAATAAAGCCCTCGAAGGAGCGCATGAGCTGCATGATGGCGTCCTTGATGGTTCTGTCCTCCGTGAGGGTGGTGTAGTCGTCCACATGGATCATGATGTCCCGGGCGGTCTTTTCCGCCACGGGGCCCTTCTTGCGGCCCTTGTGCTTGAATGCGTCATTTATCTTGATGGCCAGAAGGTCGATGTCGCAGGGCTTGTTCAGATAATCGAATGCGCCCCGCTCCAGGGCCTTTTTGGCCGAATCCTCGTGGCCGTGGCCGGTGAGCATGATCACGCTCGCCTCGGGCCGGACCTTCTTGATGCGCGCGAGCGCCTCGTGGCCGTCGATGCCCGGCATCCGGATGTCCAGCACCACCACGTCCTGGGGCTGGCGGGTCAGTACCTCCACGGCCTCCTCGCCGGAGGCGGCCATGGTGGTCGCAAAGCCCCGCTTGTTGAGGATCTTGGCGGTGGTCTCGCGGAACTGCTCTTCGTCGTCCACCATCAGCACCCGAATCTTGTCTGCCATGGAATGTCTCCTTATCCGAATCTTATTCAGGATCAAGATGTTGTCTGAGATCACGCCTCCCCTTCCGCGCCCTTTAATATCTCGCGGGGGGACTTCATGAAGCGCTTGCTCTGGGCCAGCCGGATCTTCTCCTCCAGTCTCCGGCGCCGATCGAAGGCCTCCTCGGCCTTTGCCACCACGTCGTCAAGGTCCGCCGGCTTCATCAGGTAATCGCTGGCGCCGCTCTTCAGGCCGTCCACGGCAGACTCCACCGTGGCGTGGCCGGTGAGCATGATCACCTCGGTGAGCGGATGGCGCCGCTTGATCTCCCGGAGCGTCTCGATGCCGTCCATGCCGGGCATCTTCACGTCCAGGATCACCACATGGATGAGGCTTCGCTCCAGCATCTCCAGGGCATCGGCCCCGCTTTGGGCCGTCACCACGCTGAATCCTTTCTTCGACAACAATTTTTCCGTTGTGGAAAGAAACCGCTCCTCGTCATCAACCAGCATCATTTTCATCTTTTCCATTGACATCGATCTCCCTTGACTTTAAAAAAATCCATTCACACCGGGCGGATACCGCCCGTCCTTTCCCATTGCCCGGTTTTTTTTCAGGCGGCCCGGGCGGCCCGCGACGCCGGCAGGCGGACGATGGCGGTGGCGCCATCGCCCTCCTTGCTTTTGATTTCCATCACGCCGCCCATGTTGCCGATGATGCCGTAGCAGATGGACAGCCCCAGGCCGGTGCCCTGACCCACCGGCTTGGTGGTGAAAAAGGGCGAGAAGATCCTGGCCTGGTTTTCCGGCGAAATGCCGCACCCGTTGTCGATCACGCGGATCTCCACCCGGTCGTCCCGCCAGGGGCCGGCCTCCACCTTCAGAATCCCGCCCTGGGGGCCATGGGCGGCTAGGATCGCGTCCATGGCGTTATTTAAAAGGTTGAGCATCACCTGCTGAAGCTGGCCCGAATCGCCCTTGACGGGGGCCGTGGCCCCGTCGATCCGGTGGGTCAGGTCGATGCCATGGACCTCGGCCTTTTTCGCCACCATGGCCACCACCTCGGGGAGGAACTTTCTCAGGTCCACGTCCTCCGCCTTGGCATCGGTCTTCCGGCCGAACTTGAGGATGGCCTGGGTGATGCCGGCGCACCGGTTGAGCTGGAGCTTGATCTGGTTGAGGGAATCCCGGATCTCCTTCATCTCAGGGCCGTCCTCCGGCAACTTGAGATCCGACAGGTTCATCTCTATGAGCGCCTGCTCGCTGCGCACGATCTGCAGCGGATTGTTGATCTCGTGGGCGAAGCCGGCGGACATCTCGCCCAGCTCGGCCAGCCGGTGGGCCCGGATGAGCTGCTCTTCCAGCCGGTCCTTTTCGGTGTCCACCCGCTTCATGCGCCGGATGATCCAGCCGGTCATGTAAAAGGCGGCGGCGATGATGGCGCAGCCGCCCACCACCATGATCAGAAAGATCCGATACCCGGCCGAGCGGAGAGCGGCGAAGGCGTCGGCCTTCTCCTGGCGCACCACCAGCATCCACTTGCCGTCCTTGAGCCAGGTGGTGGCGTAAACGTAGGTTTCCCCAGCGGCGTCGGCCCGGACATAGGTGCGGATGCCCTCGTGGGGGGGGCCGTACCGCAGGTAGTCCGGGTCCTTGCGCATCAGCCCGCCGCCGGAGCGCCGCTCCGTCTGAAACAGCCCCCCGGCGCTTACGATATATGCCTCCCCCGTCTTGCCCACGCGCACCTGGCGGACGATGTCGCTGAAGGTGTACGGATCGATGGTGGCCCGGATGATCCACTGCCGGTCCTGCTCCCGGCGCACCACGGCGATGATGAAGTGGGGGGCGTTGCGAAAGCCCATGAAGATGTCGCTGATGTAATAGCCGGTCTTCATCACCTCCTTGAACCACTCCTCCTGGTCATACCGCTTGCCGGCCAGCAGAAACGGCCCCTGGTAGGCCAGGTGCAGCCCCGATTCGTCGAAGATGCCGATATCCACAAAGGCCCCGGACTGGCGCTGGAGGTTCTTGAAAACAAAGTGCAGGTTGTCGGGCTGGCGCAGGTATTCAAAGGCATGGGTCTCGGCGATGAACGTCAGGTCGGCCCGCCGCTCGCCCAGGAAACCGGCGATCATCTGGCGGTGATCGCTAACGATTCGCCGCATCGTGGCCAGTGTGCTCGACTCCAGGGAGCTGGTGAAGGCGAAATAGCCGATGGAAAGGATGATGAAGAAGGGAATGAAGGGAACAAGGATCATGGAGATGAGGATGATCCGTCTCATTCGCTCATAATGGCTGGCTTTCATGGAACACGGGCCTCCATTTAACAAGGATGCGAATCACGCGCGCGCAAACGCGCGCGCTGCCGCATCCTTGCAACGCAATCTTCATGCCAGGGAAGCCGGTGGGGGATTAAGCCCGCCAACATACTAATAATAAAGGATATTATTTTTCAGGCCGGCGCGGGCCAGGGAAGGGGAAGGGTGTTTCTGTCGGCTTTTTTTACAGCCTGTAAAGGGGGGACCCGGCCGCCCCCGGCTCATTTCAGGTCGGAGGCGGGAAGAAAAATCTGGAAGATGGTGCGGCCGCCGGGGCGGGATTTGACGCCGATCCATCCGCCGTGGCGGCGGATGATGGCCTCGGCCACGGAAAGGCCAAGGCCCGGCCCGGAAGAAGGGCCGCCGGCCGGCCGGCCGGTGTGAAAGGGGTCGAAGATGGCATCCTGCTCGGCGGCATCGATGCCGGGGCCGTTGTCATGGACGGCAACGCGAATATAATCCCCCTTGGGAAGGGGCGGGTCCACGGACTCGGGGTCCTTGAGGGTTGTGTTTTCCGCGGAGATCCGGATGGCGCCCCCTGATGGGGAGACATCCAGGGCGTTGACTATGACCCGTCCGAGGGCCTCGGCCATCAGGGCCGCGTCGAAGGCCAGGGGGCGGAGATTGGCGGCAATGGCCAGAATGGGCCGCACCCCGGTGCCGGCGGCCAGCTTTCGGGCCGTGTCCCGGATCAGGGGCCCCAGTTGGGCAGCCTCCAGGTGAAGCGCCCCGTAGCCCGCGATCAGGTCCAGATCGGCCATGATGCGCCGGACGGCGGCCGCGTCCGGCGCATCCGCCTTTGCCAGCAGGCTCTCCAGCCGTGGGTACAGATTGCCGCGAATGCCCCGGGCGAAGGTGAGGGCGACATCATGGCGGGCGTTTTTTTCAAGGATGGACCGGCGGGCCTTTTCCAGGCTGTTCTCTTTAGCCATGAGCAGGATTTCGCCGGCATCGCCATCCTCCGGCAGAAAGGTGGCCGCGCCCTCCATGGAAATCAGCTCAAAGCTCCGGTTGATTATCTGCACATCCGCGGAAACGGGCATGTGGCGCAGGCCGGCGGGCCGGTCCATCACCCGGCCCCGCAGCGCCGCCAACTGGTCCGGCGGCAGGATGTCGGCGATCTCCATGGTCTCCAGCTCCTCGGCCACATAGCCGATGTGGTCCATGCCGCGCTCGTTCATGTAGGTGATCCGGCCGTCCGCGCTGAAGCCGATGACCACCTCCGCGGCCATCTCGGCGATGCGGCGCATCCGCTCCGAAACGGGAGCGCGGGGGCCGTTTTCCGCAACGGCCATGGCCGCCCCCGCCACGGCGCAATGGGCCGCCTCATCCTCGGCCACCTCGGTGGTAAAGGAGATGAACCCGCCGCCGCGGTTGCGTGCATCCCCCAGATAGCTCCAGTTGAGGCGCAGCGCGGCCCTGGAGCCATCCCCCCGGGCGAACTCTCCGCTCCAGTAGGCGGAGGGGGCCGCGTCCCGACGCACCTTGTCCAGAAAATCGGACAGGGAGCGGCGCTGCTCCTCGCCGGTGATCAGGTCATACACCGACACCGATTCCAGATCCCGGGCCGACCGCCGGAGGATATGGCGCTGCACCGTGTTGACAAAGAGGATCCGCCCGCCCGGGTCGATCACCTGAATGCCGTACAGGTTGGTCTCCACCAGGGTGCGGTACCGCTCCTCGCAGGCCCCCAGGCGCTGGCGGAGCAGGCGGATCTCCTCGGCCGCGCGGGCCTCGGCGCCCTGTTCAGCCACGCCGGACACGCGCCCGCCCACCCCCTGAGCCCCGGCAAAAGACTTGACGGAAGCGCTCCGGATGGTTTATCAATAGATAGGTTCGATTCCTTCGCATGTGCATTTTTCCCCGCTGTCACCCCCATTGGGGTGGTCGATGGCGAAAGCTTTTGCGTTTACCATATCAGATGGCCCTTCAACTGGAAAGGCTGATATCATGACATTCAAGGAAAATCTTCTCCAAAAACTCCGCATCGAAGCGCTGGCCCTCCGCGCGTCCGCGTCCCTGACGCCCGCCGGAGGCGAAAAGCTGGACAAGGAAGCCATGCGGTCCCTTCTGGAAATAAGCCCCTATCGTTTCCGGAAAGAGCGGGACCTTGACCTGTATGTCCTCGACGCGGCCGATGGACCTCGGACGCTGGTGCTGGACAACGAGCTGCCCCTGTACGCCACCGCCGCCGAGGATGTGGCGCTGCGCAAGAGCCCAACCGTAAAGGAGATGATCAGCATCTCGAACGTCATAAAGATCCTCAATGACAAGGACGTAAAGATCAGCAAGAAAACCGACACGGTGGCGGCCATCCGTGGGCTTTGCGTTTCGGCCCTGGATCTGTCATATAATAAGGATGACCTCCGGGCCATCGCCGCCGATGGCCGCCGCGCCCTTGCCGATGGCCACGAACCGGGGGTGATTGAAACCCTTGACCTTTTCGCCGAGCTGTTGCAATGGGCGCCGCCGCCCAGGGCCTTCGGGCTTGATGCCTGCGCCGTCATCGGCCGCCGCCGGGAGGTGGCGCCCGGCGAGACCTCTTATGGCCCCATGGTCATTCACAACGCCGCCCAGAGCGCATTGCGACTTGTGGAAACGCCGGTGAGCAGCATCGAACGCGACCAGATCGACCTGCTTAACAAGATCGCCGGCGGCCGGGAGCGGCCCGCCATGGAAGGAGCGGAGGTGTTCGACTATCTGGCGGGCATCGCGCCGGCTTATCGGCCGGGCGAAACAACCAGCGGGCCGGGCCATTAGCTCGCCCGGGCCCTGACAACTTTTCGCCCATATTTCGGACAGCATCGGCCCCCATGGACATGCCCCCCCGCCCCGCCCCGCGCTTCGGCCTCACGGCCAAGCTGCTCGTTTTGAACCTTTTGATCTTCATCGTCTTCGGGATCATCGCCATGATCATGTTCCGCGCCCTGCACCGGGTGCGGGACATGAGCGCGAACATCATCGACCACGAGATGCCGGCGGTGATCGGCGCCGCCCGAACCGGCCGGGAGATCTCGCGGATATTCGGCCGCGCCAGCCTGCTTTTGGGCGGCTTCACCGGAGATGCCCTTCCGCCCGCGGATGAGAGGGCGCGCCTGCTGGCGTCTGCGGAACAGCTTTCGGCGCCGGCGGCGGACCCTCAACTGGAAAGCGCCCTTGGCGCTTTCACCGCCGGCCTGAAGGACCTTTTCGATCAATGCGAAAAAATCAACGCGGTTACAATGCGCGTCCACCGCATAGACGATACCATCAACCATCGCCTGGCGCAACTGGAGACACGCCTTTCCGAGGAAAAAATCGACCCGGCCCTAATGGGCGAGCGGGCGGCGAACATCGATCAGATCGCCATGGCCGCCATAGCATACCGGGAAATCCTGCTGCGTGCCCGCCTGGGCTTCATGGGGCTCAAGCCGGTCTCCGACGACACCCGGGACGTGGATCCGCTGTTCTCCCTGCTGTCCGATTTCAGCATGCGGCTTCGGCCCCTGCTGGCGGCAAACCCGGTCATCGCCCGCATCGGCGACGCCCTTCTCGATGACGCGCTGGCCTACCAGGACGCCCTGGTGACCCTGAACAACGCCCTGATCGATTTCCGATTGGAGCTGATGGGCCTGAATCGCGCCATGGAAGCCGCGGAGGCCGCCGTCAGCCAGGCCGACGCGCAACGGCTGGAGGCGATCCGGTCCATGCGGGACCGCAATCGAAAGGCCATGGCCGACACCCTCTCGTTCGTCCACATCCTTTCCGCGGGGGTGATCCTGCTGTTCGGCGCCTTTACCTATTATTTCTTTTTGATCCACATCCGCCGGCCCGCCGACGCCATCTGCGCGGCCATCCGGAAAATCGGCAACGGCGACATGGAGACCCGCATCCGCCTGGGCCGCCGGGACGAGTGGGACGTTATCGAAAAGGCGCTCAACGAGATGGTCTCGGAGATCCGCGACACCTACAGCCAGCTCTACCACAAGAACGACGCCCTCCAGCGGGCCCACCAGGAGCTGAAGGCCAACATGGGGCGCCTGGAAACGGAGATCGCCGAGCGCGAGCGGCTCCAGCGCCAGCTCGTTCATGCCCAGAAGATGGAGGCCGTGGGCACGCTGGCCGGCGGCGTGGCCCATGATTTCAACAACCTGCTCCAGGGCATCCAGGGGTATGTGGAGCTTTTGATGATCCATGCCCCGGCGGATTCATCCACCCACCGCAAGCTGGCGGCCATCGAAACTTCGGTGGATCGGGGCCGGGACCTGGTGCGCCGCCTGCTCACCTTCGCCCGAAAGGTGGAGGGCAACCCCCGCCCCCTGGACCTGAACGCCGGGATCCGTCACGTCATCAAGCTGCTGGAGCGCGCCTTGCCCCGCATGGTCCGGATCATCACCGAGGAACAGCCGGACCTGATGCCCATCCACGCGGACCCGGCGCAACTGGAGCAGGCCCTGATGAATCTGGCGGTCAACGCCAAGGACGCCATGCCAGACGGCGGCACCCTGACCATTGGCACGGAAAACGTATTGCCGGACGAGGCCCACCGCCGGGCGCATCCGGAGGCCAAGGCCGGGCCCCATGTGCTGCTGCGGGTCTCGGACACCGGGGCCGGCATGACGCCGGAAATCCTTGAAAACATCTACGACCCCTTTTTCACCACCAAGCCGGTGGGCAAGGGCACCGGCCTCGGCCTGGCCATGGTCTTCGGCATCGTCAGGGATCATGGCGGCCACATGACCTGCGACAGCGCGCCCGGCAGGGGCACCACCTTTTCCATCTACCTGCCGGCCATGGAAGGGCCGATGCCGGCGGCCCCATCCTCGCGTGAAGCGGCATCCGAAACCGGTTCATGGTCGCTATCCGAAGTCAGGACGAAAACGACAGCCGAAACCACAGCGGAAGCGACAACCGAAACCACGGCGAAAACGACAGCCGAAACCACAGCGGAAGGACACCCGAAACCACGGCGGAAACGACAGGGGAAACCACGGCGGAAGCGACACCCGAAACCCCGGCAAAATTGGGTTCGGCCTCTGAGGCGGCTTCCGGCGCCCCGCCCGAAACAGGGCCCGCGCCGACGCCGGACGGCGGCGGCCATCCGGCGCCGGCCGGGCGCCCCGGCGCCGGAACGATCCTGCTGGTGGACGACGAGCCCCTGATCCTGGATTACGCCAGCCAGGCCCTGAGCCGGATGGGCCATGAGGTGATCACCGCCGAAAGCGGCGAGGCGGCCCTTGAAATTCAGGCCCGCCTCGGGTCCCGGATCGACCTGGTGATCCTGGATCTGAACATGCCCGGCATGGGCGGCTGGCGCTGCCTTTCGGAACTGCTGCGGGCCCGACCTTCGATCCGGGTTATCGTGGCCAGCGGTTTTTCAGAGGAAGGCTCTGAAAAACAGGCCCTTAAGGCCGGCGCCCTGGCCTTTGCGGCCAAGCCCTACCGTTTGTCCGCGCTGGCCGAATCCGTCGGTCTGGCGCTTTCGAACGAAAACGGAAGGGGGGATGGCGAAAAAAACTTGTCTTGAGATTCATTCCATGCTATCGAGTGTCAGTCACTTATGGAGACATTATTATTTTGAAAGTCGAAAGGAGAATTTTTAAATGGCCAAGACGAACATGATCATATCCTTTGCGCTGGTGATTCTTCTGGCTGTCTTCTTTCAGGTGCTGTTCGTTTTCGCGGACACGCGGGAAACGCCAGAGCGAGCCGCCCGCGAATTCGCAGAGGCCTATGTCAATTATAACCGCGAGGCCCTTGTCAACCGCCTGTGCGAGACCAATCTTATCGTTGATGGCGCCAATGTGGTGGACGCCTACCTGCATCGCCAGGCGCAAAGGGCCAAATCGCTGGGATACAGCCTTTTCTGGATGAAGGACTGCCTGTACCACCTGGAGATGGAGATCCTCTCCTCGGGCAATTCCCAGGCCCGGATTCATTTGACCGCTGAGAGAAAGTCGCCGCTTCGCCGGTTTTTCGGCGGCAAGACGCAACATGTGGATGAAACCCTTGACCTGGTGAGGGAAGAGGGGAAGTGGAAGGTCTGCGGCGGCCCCTTTTCGCTGCCGGAGGCATAACACCGCATCGTTCAATGCGACGCGCGGCCCGCTCCCGACCCGGGAGCGCCGGCCGCGCGTCCGCGTGACACTTCCCGCCGTCGCATCACTCGGGTCGCTTGCCATCTTAACCCGATAGACTCATTAAATGTTGTGAAAGCATCCCTCGCGGCATTCCGAAATGAAAATGTTTTTCATCCTTCTGGCCCTGATCCGCGCGATCATGCCGCTCGATCTGATTCCGGACATGCCCGGCCCCTTTTAGAGAAGGAAACATGACCACCCTGATCGCCGTTTACGCAAGCCCGCGGCGCGGCGGAAACACCGCCACATTGCTCAAGGCCGCCGTGGCCGGAGCCCGGGCCGCCGGCGCCTCCGTCGAAGAGTTCACCCTTCGGGACATGAAGATCTCGCCGTGCCTTGAGATCTACGCCTGCAAGACATCGGGGGAATGCGCCATAAAGGACGACTTCCAGCGCCTGCGCGACCGCATCCTGGCCGCCGACGGCCTGATGCTGGCCTCCCCCATCTTCTTTTACACGGTCAGCGCCCACGCCAAGATGTTCATGGACCGGTGCCAGTCCCTCTGGGTCAAAAAATACTGGCTCGACCCGTCGCCGCCGGGCCGGAAGCGCTTCGCCCGCAGGGGCCTGTTCATAAGCGCGGGGGCCACCAAGGGCAAAAAACTGTTCGACGGCGTCCTGCTGACCATCCGATACTTCTTCGATGTCTTTGACATGGAGCTGACCCGGACCCTGCTGTGCCGGGAGCTGGATTCAATGGGCGCCGCCCAGGCGCATCCGGAATACATCGCGGCGGCCGAGCAGGCCGGCAGGGAGCTTGTCGCCGCCATCGAAATCGAATAGGAACCCGCGGCGGCACAGGAAGCGGCGCCGCGATATCATTATTACATTAACGAGGATTCAATGGATTCGGAAAAGTTAAAGCAGTTGGAGGCGCGGCTCAAGGAGATGCTTGAGATGACCGCGGAACCGAAGGGGCCGGTAATCGAGGAGATTCCCAAGCGAGCCGAAAAGAAGGTGGTGATACGAAGAAGAAAAGGGGAGCAGGACAAACGGATATCCCTTGGCTGACATCCCCGCCCATGGCCGCCTTTCACCGGGCAAGACGCCTCCATGGGGAATTCACCGGATCTTTTTTCAGATGATAACGTGGACGAAACAGGAGGGGTGAGATGAGGATTTTGACACGTTCGGATTTCGACGGATTGGTCTGTTGCGTGCTTCTGGTTGAAAAAGGCATTGTGGACGAATTTCAGTTCGTCCACCCCAAGGATGTTCAGGACGGCAAGATACCCGTCACCCAAAATGACGTACTCGCCAACGTCCCCTTCGCGCCGGGCTGCGGCATCTGGTTCGACCATCACGCCAGCGAAAACGAGCGGCTGGGAAACGAAAACCTCGGCTGCGAGGGCGAAAGCCGCGCCGCCCCCAGCGCCGCCCAGGTGATCTGGGACTACTACGGCGGCGAGCAGACCTTCCGCGCCCATTTCCTGCCCATGATCGAGGCGGTGAACAAGAGCGACTCGGGGAACCTGACCCGGGAGGAGATTCTGTACCCGAACGGCTGGATACTGCTCTCCTTTCTCATGGACCCTCGCACCGGCCTGGGCCGTTTCAGGGACTACCGGATCAGCAATTACCAACTGATGGAGGAGCTGATTCAGCATTGCCGAACCAGCACCGTCGATGACATCCTCCAGTTGCCCGACGTCAAGGAGCGGATCGAGCGGTATTTCGAACAGCAGGAGGAGTTCGAGAACATGCTCAACGCCTGCTGCCAAATCGATGGCAACGTCATCGTCACCAACCTGATGGGCCAGGACACCATTTACAGCGGCAACCGGTTTCTGGTTTACGCCATGTTTCCGGAGCAGAACATCGAGCTGCGCATCATGTGGGGCAAGAACAAGGAGAACGTGGTATTGTCCTGCGGCCACAGCATCCTGAACCGCACCTCCGGCACCGACGTGGGCCGGCTGATGCTCAAATACGGCGGCGGCGGCCACGAGCGGGTGGGCACCTGCCAGGTTCCCACGGCCGAATGGGAGCGGGCGCGGGACGAAATCCTGGATCAGCTCCACAAGGACGGCTGATCCGCCGCGCAGGGCCTGCCGCGCCCCCTTCGCACGGGAGTTTTTCTTATGAAAATCATTGACATGCGATCCGACACCATCACCCTGCCCACCCCCGCCATGCGAAAGGCCATGGCCGAGGCCGAGGTGGGAGACGATGTTTTCGGCGAAGACCCCACCGTCAACCGCCTGGAAGAGATGGCCGCGGAAAGAATGGGCAAGGCGGCGGCCCTTTTCGTTTCTTCCGGCACCATGGCCAATATCGTGGCCCAGCTCACCCACTGCGGCCGGGGCGAGGAGATGCTTCTGGGTGACCGCTCCCACATCTTCTTTTACGAACAGGGCGGCTCCTCGGCCCTCGGCGGCATCCACCCGCGCATCCTGCCCAACCAGCCGGACGGAACGCTGAAAATCGCAGACATCGAGGCGGCCATCCGGCCGGACAACATCCACTTTCCCAGAACCCGTCTCATCGTTCTGGAAAACACCCACAACCGCTGCGACGGCGCCCCCCTAAGCCTGGCCTACATGG
>JAABTE010000214.1 GCA_011390035.1 Desulfobacteraceae bacterium
CGTCGCAGTTCACATCCCCAGCCGCCCGGGCAAACCCGGCGCCGGGCCCGGCCAGGACCGCCAGCGCAACCAGGAGCCATCCCGCCGGCATTGTCATGATCAAAAACCTTTTCATAACGCTTCGCATTCCAACATCCTCCATTTAGGGTTCCATGTGGCGACCCGGGAAAAACAAAAGGCCGCTGACGGCCGCCCGGCAATCGGGCGGCGTAGAACGGCCTTAAGCATACCTTAAAAGAAATTTTTTGGCAAGGCGGCGCGTTGCAGTTGGGTCAGTCTTTTTTTCCGTTCTTCCGGAAGATGAACCGCCCGATGCCATGAACGCCCACCCCGAGGGCCGCGCCGATCACCGCCAGCCATCCGGCGATGTCGAGCCACCTGAAGCGGTCCCGCCCCGGAATGTACACGCCGGCGACGCCGGCCATCCGGCCGTTTTCGCGCGTGTGGCACTGGCCGCAGGAGACGGCGTCGCCCTTGGGGGCCACCATGTGGGTGGTGGGATAGACGTAGCTGGTCTGGACGAAATCGTACTCGCCGCTGTAGGGCAGGTTCAGCGCCTCGGTTCCGGCTTTTAAGGCCACCTGCCAGTCCAGGGTGGCCCAGTAGCCCTCGGGGCCCGAGAGCATGGGGGGCAGCAGGGTCTTGTGAACCGTGTCGTAAGGCTGCTTGCCCCGATGCACCTTGAACGGATAGATGCGGGCGTCCGGATCGGACGGGTCGCCCATGGGCCGGCTCAACTCCACCTGCGGCGAGTCGGTCCGGATGGTGTCGTTGGCCTTCAGGCTCCTGACAGAGCCGTTGTACCAGAAATACTCCGGCGCAACGTCCACGGCCCACTTCATCTCGCCCTTGATGGACATGTAGTTGTGCCGTTGCAGCTCCGGGTCCTCCTCCACGTATGGCTCGCCGTCCCGGGTCCTGCCGGCCTTGGACCAGTCCCACCACATCTTGGTGGGGTTGCCGCCCCGGGCCATGGTGGGAATATGGCAGCTCTGGCAGGCCACCCGGTCGGTGTGATCGTTGGCCTTGGCGTCGGATTTGTGCGGCCGGTCCGAATGGCACGACTCGCACATGATCCGCGGATTCAGGTCATTTTCCAGAAGGCTCTTGCGGTCCCTGGCCGCCGGGGTGGTGTAAACCCGGCCCGCCACTTGGTGCTGATGCGTGGTGTGGCAGCGGGTACACTGGAAGTTCTGCCCCTCCTGGCTCATATGCACGTCCAGGGACTTGCCGGGAGACAGCAGGGATGTGTCCAGGTCGCCGTGCTTCACGCCGTCGCCGCCGCCTCCGGTGAAATGGCAGCCGCCGCAGTTGCGCCGGGTGGGCCGGCCCACCGACTGGGCGGCGAGGCTGATGGTCTCGGCCGCCTCCCTGGCGAATTCGGCCGAATCCTCGTCCCCCTCCTCCAGAAAGTAGGCCAGGTCGGCAAAGGCCTCCTCGAAGTTAAACTTCTTCTGGCCATGGCAGGTCAGGCAGTTGATTTCGGAGGTCTTGCCGCTCCCCTTGCCGTTCCAGCCGATGTGGCAGGCGTTGCAGCTTTTATCCTCCATTCCGTTGGCCGAAATGCAGAAGTTGTTGAGGGAATAGCCGGCCTTGCCCCGGGGGCTGTCCGGGTCGGACTGCGGGTCGATCCAGGTCCAGTGTATCGCCGTCTGCAACTGCTCTCCGGCCTCGGAATGGCAGGAAAGGCAGGCGGCCGTGATCTGCTGTCCGTCGCGGAAGGTCGCCTTCAGGGCCGCGTGCTTGGAATGGTCCGTGGTGGTCCACTCCTCGGCCCGGTTGTCCACGGCCTGGTGGGCCATGGCCCGGCCCGGGGCCTGGCCCTCGACGGCCGCCGGCGCGGGCGGCGCCAGCCATGGGGCGGCCAGCGCGAGGGTGGCCGCCACGGCGAGCATAGCGATCATCGTTATCGCCGACGGGCGTTTCAATATGCTGAATTTCTTCTTCATGGAGCCCTCCATTGACAAATCGTCCGGTCTCCCCCCAGCGCTTTGATTCGGCCTATTTGCATTTTGCCGGCGAGGGCGAATCCGCGGCATGGTCGTGCAGGTAGGCGAAGATGTCGGCCATGTCGTCCTTGCTCAAAGCCCGCCACTCCTCTTCGCACTTGAACGCGGCAAAGTCGCCACCGTCGAACATCCGCTCCCACTGGGCCTGGGTCTTGGCGTCCGGGTTCAGCGGCGGCTGGGTGGTGTCGATGCCGCCCCGCTCGTTGCAGGCCTTATAGACCTTCTTGTAGGTGTACTTGCCCTTGCGCTCGTTGCCCTTGTCGAAGGCCAGGGCGGCGGATACGGTGACGAATGTAAAGGCGATGGCCAGAATGATTCCCAAAAACTTTTTCATGATGCCTCCTCTTTTCAATCAGTTTCCGATTTTAGTCGGTTAAGAATTAATCCTCAGGTTTTCATGTTACAGCTCAACTACGGGTTGAACGGTTCGGCCGACGGATCCTCCGGGCCTCATCAGAACCGGACGGTCGCCGACAGATAGCCGAGCCAGACCTTGTCGATCAGAGCGTTCATGGCGTCCAGGCCCGTGGCGTCGTCGATCTTCACCGGCTTGCCCAGGGGGTTGCCGGAACCGGTGTACTCATAATCGTAGTACTGGCCGCCAAGGGTCAGGAAAAAATTCTTTCCGATGATTGGCTGGTGATAATAGGCCTCCACCACCTGGCCGCGGACCGCCAGCTTGCTGCCCACCAGGGAATCCTCGGCGCCGGTGAAGTTGAACCAGTACTGGGAGCCCCAGTTGTACTCCAGCCCCAGGCGCCCGTTCAGCGGCATGGGGAAGATGGCGCCGGCATAGATGCTGTATCCGTCCCTGGATTGCAGGTCGCCGTTGGAGCTGAGAAGGCCCTGGCCCATGATCTCGTAAAAGGGGTTCTCCGAAACGCCCGACGGGTTGGTGTGGGTCCAGGAGGCGGACAGAAACACGTCGATGTCGGCGAACATCTCCGAGAGGTTGTGCCGGATCAGCAGCGAGGCCGCGTCCCAATCGCCGATGTTGGTGGTGGGCTCTACCCGGGAGACGAAGCCGCCGCTGTTGGGGGAAAAGTAATATTCCGACTCCCCGTCCGCGTCCTTGTCGGCCCGGGTGACGGTGAAGGGCATCACGGTCATGCCGGTGAAGCCGTCGGTCACGTCCCAGGCGTGGGCGTAGCTGAAAACGGCGTTGGTCAGGCCGTTGTCGAACAGATGGCTGATGACGCCGAGCATATGCACGTCATCCACGTCCGACTGGGCCGCGCTCAACGAATAGCTGTTGCCCCAGCCGCTTTCAAAGCCCACGCCGTAGCAGAGCTTGAAGGTGGCGCCGGGAATGCCGGTGACATCCTCCAGCCCGAAGTTGAGCGAGGCACCGTCGAACTGCCAGTTGATGATGTGGGCCAGGGGCGAGCCGTCCTCGTTGCTGTAATTGCGATACTCCAGGGGAGCGCCGAAGGTGGAGGGCCGCCGACCCAGAGAAAAGCTCACCGGCACCGGGCCCATGTCGCCCTTGTAGTTGAAAAAGGCCCTCTCCAGCCGGATGGTGTCGCCGTGGGGCAGGCCGGCAGTGTTGCCGTCGAAGGTCACATCGCCCATGCCGCCGTTGTAAAAACGGATGCCGGTGGAATCGCCGAAGACCTTGTAGGCGGCCAGGCGCCCACCGAAGCTCAACTTGTCGTTCACCTTGCTGGAAAGATCCAGGCGAAACCGGTTGGTGTAGATGATGTCGTTGTCCACGTCGCCCTCGGACGGCGGCGGGACCATGTTGTTGGCCGTCATCTGGCCCATGGCGCCTCGGATCTGGGCCAGGGTGGCGCCGTTGAAGCCGGCGGGAGCGGGTGCGAAAAAGCCATTCACAAGGGCCGGCGATGGCCCCAGCAGACTTTCGTAATGGATCGATTCGGCCCGGGTTCGCAGCTCCACGCCCAGGTTCACCCGGTCCACCGCCGCGTGAAACTCGGCCTTGCTCAGCCGGCTTTCCATCTCCTCTGTCTTTTCCGTCTCTTTTTGCTCAAGGGCCTCGAGCTTCTCCTGGAGCTGTTGCATCTGTCCGTTCAACTCCCCCATCTGCCGGCGCAGGGTCTCCACCTCGTCGGCCAGGGCGATGCCGGGAACGCCGAGGGCCAGAACCCCCACCAACAGCCCCGCCGCCAAAGGCCCGACCACCCGTCGCCCCATCGATTTTCCGCTCTTGCTCATCGCTTTTCTCCTTCTTGCCTTTCCTTGTATCCAATGATCCGGTTATCCATTCAGCCAACATGGCAGCCGGCATGGTCAGCCCGTCTCGTAAACGGCGCCATCATTAGAAGCAAGAAGAATGCCATCAAGCGGCAATCATAGGATCAATCGTGGTTACTACTTGAATTGTTAGAATATTTTAACGATAGGCGTCGGCCCGGCGGAGCGTTAAGCCCGCGCCGGACCGTTAAGGAATGTTAACCTGATGTGTTAAGGTGTGTTAACGTATCGCTGCCGCTCCCCTGCCCCGCCCGCTGGATCGCCCCCCGATCCAGCTCCATGCGCACGGCCATGCCGAGGTTTTCCAGGGAATAGGGCTTTTTGATGAAGCGGCCCGCCCCCAGGGCCTGGGTCTGGCGCACCGCGTCGGTCTCGGCGTAGCCGCTGGCGATGATCGCCTTTTGATCCGGGCGAATCTGTTTGATGCGGCGGTAGGTCTCGAGGCCGTCGATGCCCGGATCCATGAGCATGTCCAGGATAACCAGATCCGCGGGATGCTCGCCCAGGCACGCCACCGCCGCCTCGCCGCTGTCCGCCGTTCGCACCAGATATCCGAGAAAGCCGAGCATCCGCGAGGCGATATCGAGCTGCTCGAACACGTCGTCCACCACCAGGATGG
>JAABTE010000215.1 GCA_011390035.1 Desulfobacteraceae bacterium
CTGATGCTGCTTTCCGCGTGGTTCAGGTCCGGGTCGGAGACCAGGGGGTTTTCGCCGATGATGTAAAGGGCCTTCAACTCGCCGGAGTGGGCCTTGGGGATCATCTCGGTGACCTTGAGCCCCACCTTTTCCGAAAGATCGGTCACGCCCCAAGCTTCGGACATCTTCTTGATGGCGTCGATGGAGGTGACGGGCTGATACCCGGTATAGACGTTGGGCAGGCCGCCCATGTCGCAGGCGCCCTGCACGTTGTTCTGGCCCCGCAGGGGGTTGACCCCGCCGCCCCGGATGCCCAGGTTGCCGCAGAGCATGGCCAGGTTGGCCAGGGACTTGACGTTGTCCGTGCCGGTGATGTGCTGGGTGATGCCCATGCAGTACACGATGGAGGCCTTGGGCGCCTTTGCGTAAATCCGGGCGGCTTCCACCAGGTCGTCGGCCGGGATGCCGGTGATCTGCTCGACATATTCGGGGGTGAACTTGGCCACCATCTCCTTTAGGGCCTCGAAGCCCTCGGTCCGCTCCTGGATGAACTTTTGATCGTGCAGGCCCTCCTTTATAATAACATGCATCATGCCGTTGATCCAGGCCACGTCGGTTCCCAGGTTCTGGCGGAGCCACAGGTGGGAGAACTCGGAGATCTTGATCCTCCTGGGGTCAACCAGAATCACCTTGGCGCCGTTGAACTTGACGGCCCGCTTGATGACCGAGGAGATGACCGGGTGGTTCTCCGTGGTGTTGGAGCCGGTGATCAGGATTGCGTCGGCCTCGCCGATGTCGGCGATGGTGTTCGTCATCGCGCCACTGCCAAACGCGGCGGCCAGACCGGCCACCGTGGAGCTGTGTCAGAGACGGGCGCAATGATCGACGGAATTCGTTTTCAGCACCGCCCGGGCGAATTTCTGGGCGATGTAGTTCTCCTCGTTGGTGACGCGCGCTGAGGTGAGCACGCCGAAGGCGTCCGAGCCGTGGGCCTCCTTGATGTCGGAGAATCTTTTGGCCACCAGGTCCAGCGCCTCTTCCCAGGAGGTCTCGCGGAACTCGCCGTCTTCCTTGATCAGCGGCGCGGCGAGCCGCTCCGGCGAGTGGACGAAGTCGAACCCGAACCGGCCCTTGACGCAGAGGCTGCCGAAGTTGGGCGCGGTCTCCTCGGCGCCGGTCACCTTCACCACTTTGCCGTCCTTGACGTGCAGGTCGATCTGGCAGCCCACGCCGCAGTAGGAGCAGGTGGTGCGGGTCTGTTGCGTCTCCCAGGGGCGCACATGGTAGCGCGTGTCCTTCAAGGTCAGGGCCGCCACCGGGCAGGCCTGGACGCACTCGCCGCAGAAGACGCAGTCGGAATCCTTCAGGGGCCGGTCGCCGGCGGCGATCACCTTGGTGTCCGCCCCGCGATAGCCGAAGCTGATGGCGTTGTTGACCTGCACGTCGCAGCAGGCCTGGATGCACCGGCCGCACTTGATGCACCTGGAAAAATCCCGGACGATGAAGGGGTTGACCGTCTCCATGGGGTAGGGGATGTCCAGCCGGGGGAACTGTTCTCCCGTCACCTGGTAGCGGTAGGCCAGGTCCTGAAGCCGGCAGTCGCCCCAGGCGGGGCACAGCTCGGGGCTGCTGTCCGCCTCGTGGACGTCGAGCTGAAAGCGCGTCCAGTCCTGGTCATCCGAGCCCCGGGCGGCGCAGTTGTGGTTGCCGGAGGACAACAGCAGCTTGATGAGCAGCTTTCTGGATTCCACCACGGCGGGCGATTCCGTCTGCACCTCCATGCCGGGGGCGGCAGGCGTGGCGCAGGCCACCAGCAGGCTCCGGGCGCCCTTGACCTCCACCACGCACATCCGGCACTCGCCCGTGGGGCTGGCGCCGGCCAGGTGGCAGAGGGTGGGGATATCGATGTCGTTGCGTCTGGCCACCTCCAGGATCGTCTCTCCGGGCTCGAAGGAAAACGGGTTCCCGTTGATGGATAGGGTGTTTTGGGTGTCCATGGATCGATCTCCTTAGCGTTAACGCGATATTTGAAAACCGTGATCGAATGCGGTCTTGTATTCGGTCGTATCCTATTTAAAAGAATATCGGATTTTTGTCAACCTCAGAACCCTGTGGTGGGCCGGCGCTCGCCGAATTCCGCCGCGCAGGGGGCGTTCTTGGTCACATGCTTTTCCAGCTTCCGGCACCAGAGGGACTGGAAGGTGCGGCAACTGCCGTCCAAAGCGTCCACCCTGGCGAACTCGGCGTACTCGCAGCGCTTGTCGCACCACTTGATCCGGCTGGAGGTGATGCCGGCGTTATCGCTCATCGCCGAAGATATCCAGATCCGCCCGCCGCGCCGCGATATGGCCGGACACCCGGCTCAGAAACGCATCATGCGACAAGCCCTGCCGCACGGTTCCGTCCAGCGTTCGGACCGCCACCGTTCCGGATTCCTTTTCCCGGGCGCCAACCGTGAGAATCAGCGGCACGTTGGCGAGCTGGGCCTCCCGGATCTTCCGGTTCAGGCTCTCTGTCCGGCTGTCCACCTCGGTTCGCAGGCCCGCCTTTTCGAAGGTGGCGGCCAGCTCGCCCGCGTGGGGGACCAGATCGTCGTTTATGGGCAGCAGCGCCACCTGAACCGGCGCCAGCCACAGGGGAAACTTTCCCGCGAAGTGCTCCACCAGGATGCCGAAGAACCGCTCGATGGAGCCATAGATCACCCGGTGGATCATGATGGGCCGGTGCTTCTGGTTGTCCGAGCCCACATAGGACAGGTCGAACCGCTCGGGCAGGGACATGTCTAACTGGATGGTGCCGCACTGCCAGGTCCGGCCCAGGGCGTCTTTAATATGGATGTCGATCTTGGGCCCGTAAAACGCTCCGTCTCCCGGATTGATCTTGTACTCGGCCCCATAGGCGTTGAGCGCCGATTCCAGCCCCTTGGTGGCCGTTTCCCACTGCTCGTCGCTGCCGATGGACTTGGCCGGCCGGGTGGACAGCTCCAGGTGAAAGCCGAGCCCGAAGGTGGAGTAGATCCGCTCCGTTAGCCGCAGCACCCCCAGGATCTCCTGTTCGATCTGCTCCGGCGTCATGAAGATGTGGGCGTCGTCCTGGTGGAAGGCCCGCACCCGGAACAGGCCCGAGAGAACCCCGCTCATCTCGTGGCGATGCACCAGCCCGATCTCCGCGGCCCGCGTCGGCAGCTCCTTGTAGGAGTGGGGCTTGCGGCTGAACAGCAGCATGCCGCCGGGGCAGTTCATGGGCTTGATGGCGTACTCGTCCTCGTCGATGGTGGAGGTGTACATGTTCTCCCGGTAGTTTTCCCAGTGGCCCGAGCGCTCCCAAAGAAAGCGGCGGAGCATGATGGGGGTTTTGGTCTCCACATATCCGGCGGCCCGGTGTTCTTCGCGCCAGTATTCCAGAAGGGCGTTCCAGATGGCCATGCCCTTTGGGTGGAAAAAGGGCATGCCCGGCGCCTCGTCGTGGAAGCTGAACAGGTCCTGGGCCTCGCCTATGCGGCGGTGGTTGCGCTTTTTGGCCTCCTCGATGAACGTCAGGTGGGCGTCCAGCTCTTTTTTATTAAAAAAGGCGGTGCCGTAGATGCGCTGGAGCTGGGGATTGTTCGGGTCGGCCCGCCAGTAGGCGCCGGAGACCTTCATCAGCTTGAAGGCCCGGACAAAGCCCGTGTGGGGAACATGGGGCCCCCGGCACAGGTCCGTGAACTCGCCCTGTTTATAAAAGGAGATGGTGCCGTCGGCCAGATCGGCGATCATCTCGCCCTTATATGGCTCGTTGCGGTAAAAATCGGCCGCCTCGGCCTTGGGCACCTCCCGGCGCTGGATGGGCAGCTTCTCCTTGACGATTTTTTTCATCTCCGCCTCGATCCTGGGAAAGTCCTCCTTCGAGACCGGGGCCATGTCGATGTCGTAGTAAAAGCCTTCCTCCACCACCGGGCCGATGGTGAGCCGGGCGTTTGGATAGGCCCGCAAGATGGCCTGGGCCATCACATGGGCGGCGCTGTGGCGCATGATCTGAAGCGCCTCGGGGTCCCGCGTGGTGACAAGGCGGATGGCGGCGTCCGTTTCGATTGGGGTTTTCAGGTCCACCAGGCGGCCGTCAAGCTCCATGGCCACGGTTTCCCGGGCCAGGCCCTCGGAGATGTCGGTGGCCACGCGGAGGCCGTCCAGGGGGGCTTCATCGGGAGAAATCTCGTATGCCTTTGTCGATCCGTCGGGAAGCGTTATATTTATCATTGTTTAATCACCAGAAAATCGTTATGTATATCTGTTGCGTGTCCGGGGCATGGCCTGTAAAGCGCCGGGCGAAATCTGAAATCTATGGGAAATCTTCGGATGGGTCAAGAAAAAAAAGAGAAAGATAACGGTTCCCTCCCCCGCCGGATCATCGAGACGGCCCCGGATCTGGCCGCCTTCGCCGGCGAGCTGGCGCGGCGGCGGCGCATCGCCGTGGATCTGGAAGCCGACTCCATGTTCCATTTTAAAGAGAAGGTCTGCCTGGTGCAGATCGCAACGGACGATGTGGCCGCGGTCATCGATCCGCTTCTTCTGCCGGACCTGTCGGCCCTGGCGCCGGTGTTCGCGGACCCGGCCGTGCAGAAGGTCCTCCACGGCGCCGACTACGACGTGCGCTCCCTGCACCGGGACTTCGGCATCGAGATCCAGAACCTGTTCGACACCCAGATCGCCAGCCGCTTTCTGGG
>JAABTE010000216.1 GCA_011390035.1 Desulfobacteraceae bacterium
TTCCATGGATCTGGAGGTGGTGGAGGGGCCGGAGCCCAGGTCCGAGCATGGGTTCCAGCATGGGCTTGGGAATGGGTCCGAGCATGGGCTCGGGCACGGGCCCGGGAATGGGATGGCCCAGAAAAAGCAGGCGGCGACGATCCCCTGCCCGGCGACTGGCGAACCGGCCTCGGGCGACAAGGAGGCGGAAGGGTCTGAGCCGGGAAAGGTGGCGGCGCCTGTTCTGCGCATCCTGCTGGCCGAGGACAACCCCTTCAACCAGCGGGTGGCCACCTTGCTTCTGGAGAGGATGGGCCATCGGGTGCGCCTGGCCGAGTGCGGCGAGGCGGCGGTGGAGGCCCTGGCCGGAGAGTCCTTCGATCTGGTGCTGATGGATGTGCAGATGCCGGGCATGGATGGCCTGACCGCCACGGCCCGCATCCGGGAGATGGAGCGGGAAAAGGCCCTGAAGGGGGCGTCGGGGCCGGCCGGATGCCGGATGCCCGTGGTGGCCATGACGGCCCATGCCATGCGGGGGGACCGGGAGCGGTGCCTGGCCGCGGGCATGGACGATTACATAGCCAAGCCCATCAGCCTCGACACCCTTTCAGCGGTTATCAACCGGCTGCTTCAGTCGGCTGTTTCGGCCACGGAACCCGACACCTCGTCCTGAATCCGGGCTCCTTCCATCAACAGCCACATGAAATTGCCCAGCGGCTCGGCGCCCTCCGCCTCCGCCGGCGGCTCCGGGGAGAACTTGAACCGCCCCTCCCTTTCCATGAGGATGTCGTAAAAGGCCGGCTTTCCCGTCTTGCCGCGATAATCGGCCGCCACCAGCTCCCCCTCCCTGAAGATGACCACGCCGGGGCCGCCGGACACCTCCATGTGGAACACGCCGCTTTTCTGGTTGACGTTCATGGCCTGAAACAGCTCCGACGGCGACATCTCCGACAGGTGGCCCACCATGGCGGCGCCGAAATCGGTGGACCGCTCCAGGTTGGAGCGGGCCAGCCGCCGGGCCAGCAGGCGGGCAAAATACATCTGAAGCGAGGGGAACTGGTTGAGTACCCGGCGGAAATCCCGGCTTTCAAGCCGAAACAGGGTGGAGGGGGAGGCCGCCTTGACCGTTGCGCCCACCGGATCGCCGGACAGCAGGCTCATCTCGCCGAACACCTCGCCGCTTTCCAGAAAGGCCATGTGTACGCCCTCGGCCGACAGGATCTCCATCCGGCCGGACAGGATGATATACAGATGCCGCCCCGGATCGCCGCAGGTGAGAACCGTTTCGCCCCGCCGGCATTTTCTGGCCGTCATCAGGGGCACGATCTCCCGGATGTGCTCCGGCTCGATGGACTGAAAGATGGAAAACCCCCGGAGCAGCTCCGTGACCGCCGCCAGGTGGCTGCCGCCCGCCGGCTTTTTATCGCCGGCGGCGGCATTCCCGTAGGCCAGCCGGATGACGCCGCCGCCGCAGCCGCCGCACCGCAGGTATCCGGATGGCGCGATGGCCTCCGCCCCGCCCCCCCTTTTTTCCCACTCGTAAAACGTCTCGGTGATGTCCAGCACAAGGATGATGCAGGTGGCCTTGCCGTCCGGGAAGACGATGCTGTAGTCCGACAGTCGGATATCGTCGCCCAGGGCGTACAGCGGACATCCGCTATCCGCGACGATGGCGAATCGGGTGGTGGGCAGGCGCATGTGTCAGTCCATCTTCTCGAAGAACTCCTTTTCGGCGGCGCACTTGGGGCATACCCAGTCGTCCGGCAGATCCTCGAAGGCCGTTCCCGGCGCCACGCCGTTTTCCGGATCACCCTCGGCGGGGTCATACACATAGCCGCATGGACACTCGTGTTTGCTCATTCTCGCTCCTTTCGAATTTTTCCATTTTTCGGCCAAAACCATGCCCACTTCCAGTCTCGCCTCACCTTACCAGAATTTGGCCCCCGCCGGAAGTCAAAAAAAAGGCGGTTTTAATTTACGTCGGACGCATCAGGGTTCGGAGGCTTTTGAACCCCGGATGCGTCCGATTTTACATGATCGAATGCGTCCGAACCGGATGCGTCCGATTTTACATGACCGGATGCGTCCGATTTTACATGATGGGCTGTGATTTTCGGCCGGCCATGGTATGATGCGGGGGTGTTGCCTGATTCAAACAGTTCAAATCCGGATTCGCGGAAAAAGGAGGCCCCAATGGCCGGCATGATGCCCGATATGGAAAGCTATTTCAGTCAATTCATCCCGAAGGAAGAGGGCGTGGCCGCCCGGCTGGTCGCGGAGGCCGAAACCGAGGGGGTGCCCATCGTGGGGCCGGTGATGGGCCGGCTGCTGGCGATTCTGACGGCGGCCGTGGGCGCCCGGCGCATCCTGGAGCTTGGGACGGCCACCGGCTATTCGGCGATCCTGATGGCCGGCGCGGCGGTTGCGGCCAGCGGGGCGGATGGAGTGGTTGCGGCCGGCGGGGCGGATGGAGCGGTTGCGGCCGGCGGGGCGGATGGAGCGGTTGCGGCCGGCGGGGCGGATGGAAGCGTGGACACCCTGGAACAGGACCCGGAGATGGCCCGCCGGGCCAGGGAAAATATCGCGGAGGCCGGCCTGGCCCATCGGATCGCCGTGCATCGGGGAGATGCGCTGAAAATCATGGCCGATCTGACCGGCCCTTATGATCTGGCCTTCCTGGACATCGAAAAGTCGGCCTATGTGGGCTGCATCGATCCGTGCGCCCGCCTGCTGCGGCCCGGCGGCCTGCTGGTGGCAGACAACACGGGGTTCGCCGACGCCGACGCCTTCAACCGGGCCATCTGGTCCGATCCCCGCTGGCGGGCCTGCCACCTGCTCGCCTTCCTTCCTGCCCACTCGCCGGAGCGGGACGGGGTGTGCCTGGCGCTGCGAACGTCTGTAAGCCTGTGAAAAAATCCTTGCTTTTGTCATCGTTATGCCGATAGATTGGAGCAGTTCCGTCCGTCGGGAAAGGGTTCCGGCGGACGGGGCCGCCACCTTTAACCGATTGCCGCCGAGGAGACGATGAAAGCGCGCATCCCCATCATCCCGTTGCTGGCCGCGTTGTGGATACTGACCCTGCTGATGCCCGCCTGCGGAGACAAAAGCGGCAACGAAGACGAGGCGCCGGAAGGCGAGCAGGTCTATCCCGGCAACACCTTTGGCGGCAGCGGCCAGGGCGATTCCTGGTCGGAATGGTTCCACAGCGCCGGCTGCAACGTGCAGGTGAGCGTCACCCACGGCGATGACGCCCGGATCGCCCTTCAGATCGTGAATCAGTCCACGGGCCAGATCCTGAAGAATATCGTTTATATGAGCGCCGTTACCGACGAAATATCCATCGTTAATATCCCGGCGGGGGAATACTGGGTGGAGGTGCTGGCCACCGGCTCCTGGTCCATCAACCTGACCGGGTGCATCCACACCTATAAAAATCCGGACGACATCGAGATAGACCGGTCCCTGTACATCGGGTGCGATCCGGGCTGCTGCCCCGGCGGGCTGATCGGGTGCGACTGCGGGGAGGGTCGGTGCCTCTGCGCCGGAGACGCTTATGACCCGGCCTGCGACTGCCAGTGCGTGGGCGGGGCATCGCCGGCGCCGTCGGAATGACCGGGCCGGGCCGGGCCGGGGCATGGCGGGCGCGGTTATCGCCATAACCCGATCAGCGCCGCCAGCAGGATGAACAGGATAAGGCCCCAGAAGGCTCTGTCCAGCAGCCGGCCCGAATCGGGTTGGGCCTCTTGTTTATACCAGTTTGTTGGCAATATCCGCTCCAGTGGATCCATCCGCTCAAGGATGATGCCGGCTTGTTCCCTGGCCTTGGCATCGGGGTTGGCCCCTTGAAATACAACCGAAAGCTCATCCAGAAACCATCTGTGGTGGATCACGGCGGGGCCGAGAATCTTGTTGCCGTTCAGCAGCTTGAAACCGCCCCTTCGAATGATCTCGGTTTTGGACAAATCCACATGAAAGCCTATCGAAAAATCCGTCAGATGCCCTTCCCTGACTTTCTGAGCCGTGATCAAGCCGGCCGGCGTGCCCGAGAAAAAGACATCGCATTCCAGCGAGCTGCCGACCACAGCAAAGTTGCGGGCGCTGCCGAGTACCGCGTGAACCGTGCTTGTATTGTGCGAGTCGAGAAGGGGAACCTGGCCGGATGGCGGCAACTGGCACCCCGAAACAACCACAATGATGGGTACCGGGAAAAGTAACTTCAGAAGAGGGACACTTCTGTAAACAGGGGTCTCGGTAACGGCCACCACCCGAACGGATCGGGTGGCGTCGTTGAAGGTTTTGGGCCGGACCGGCGCCTTTCGGGTATAAATGACGCCGGTCGCCGTATCGGGCGTTTCAGGCACTGTGAACCCCCTCCCCGGATGGTCATCGCGCTAGGCGGGGCCTGCGGCCGCGCCCTGATCAATGCGATCATATCACGGAAGGGGGAGAAAACGCCATGGCCGGGCGCTACTTCAGCCCCAGCTTTTTTTCATATTCCCACAGCCCGTGGATATTGCACCAGGAGGTGGCCAGCAGCGCGCCGGGCTTTTTCACCTTCATGTCGGAATACCCTGTTTAACCCGCGGGGCGCTTGATGCAAAATAGGGTGGAACCGGTATATGAGCCGGCGGGAGGCGGTATTGGGCGGAACTATCGGATCTTCATCCAGAGCATCCGGGCCGGTGTTTTTCCCGGATTG
>JAABTE010000217.1 GCA_011390035.1 Desulfobacteraceae bacterium
CCGGCGGGTTGAACTCGATGTCGCCGCCGTTGAGCTTCGACCCGAGCACCAGCAGGCCGAACTGGTCCTTCAGGCCCGATTCCCGGATCATCCTGCCCACCATCCGGGAGCCGGGGGTGATGGTGATCTGGTTGATCCGCAGGGTCCCCTGCTGGCTGCGGAGCATGCTGTCGAGAAAATCCACCACCGTTGGCCGGATGATCTCCGAGGCCATGCGCAGGGCGCCTATGAAGTTGGGCGAGACCACCCGGTTGGCCCCCGCCTTGAGCAGCTTGGCCTCCAGGCGCGGGTCCACCATGCGGCTGATGATGCGGATGTCGTTGTTGAGCATCCGGGCGGTCATGGTGACATACAGGGTATCCTTGTCTGACGGCAGGCAGATGATGATGCCCGCGGCCCGGTCGATGCCGGCGGCCACCAGGTTGTGGTCCTCTGTGGCGTCTCCCCGGATATGAAGCAGCCCCTGAATTTTCAGGCAGTGCCCCAGCGTATCCTCGCTTTGCTCGATCAGCACCACCCGCTCGCGGTTCTGGATCAGCTCGGCGATCAGCGGCCGTCCGGTCTCGCCGCCGCCGCAGACGATGTAATGGCCTTTTAGTTTCTGGATGCTTTTTTCCATGGCTCGTCTCTTGAGGACCCCCGACACCTCTCCTTCGATCATCATGGCCGCCAGCATACTGATTCCGTACAGTATGATGCCCATGCCGAAAACGATCAGCCCCATGGTAAACAACTGTATCCACGGATGGCCGGTGACGGGAATGATCTCGCCGTATCCAACGCTGGTGAGCGAGATCACCGTCATGTACATGCAGTCGATGAATTTCTGGCGGCCGCCGTGGATCACATAGTACCCGACGCTGCCCGTCATGAAGACCAGAAAGAGCGATCCGAGGACCTGATAGATTTTCTGCTTGATGTTCATCACCGCGTCGCCGGCCTCTTTTTTACATTGCCGGCGCCCATCTTGTAAAGGCTTTTGTGGGAGTTAAACCGCTTAAAAAGCTTTACAAAACCCATATCATGTCTTATAAATTCGTAACACAAGTAATTTCCTGTGTTTTTGTAACATTTCGAATTAACTTGAATTTAAATGAATAAATAGTGACAGTCGGGGGATGCATGCCCAAGAAGTTGACACTGGTACTCGCCACCCGGAACGCCGGCAAGACCAAAGAGATGCGACGGATGCTGGAAGGGTTCCCGGTTGAGATCAGAAATCTGGATGATTTCGGCCCCATACCGACCGTTGAGGAGGATGGGGAGACCTTTGAGGAAAACGCCTACAAGAAGGCCGCGTTCACTGCCCGGGCCCTGGGATACCCGGCCCTGGCGGACGACTCCGGCCTGGTGGTCGGCGCCCTGGGCGGTGCGCCGGGGGTCCACTCGGCCCGGTACGCCGGCCCGGACGCCACGGACCGCCAGCGGTGCGAGAAGCTGCTGGCCGAGATGGCCGGAAAGGCCGACCGGTCCGCCGCCTTCGAGTGCGTCCTGTCCCTGGCCGTGCCCGAGGGGCCGGCCCTGACCTACGAGGCCCGGTGCGAGGGCGTGATCGCCGAGGCGCCGGCGGGCGAAAACGGCTTTGGATACGATCCGGTTTTCTATTTTCCTCCCCTGGGCAAGACCTTCGCCCAGATTCCGAGGGACGAAAAGAACAAGGTGAGCCACCGGGGCAAGGCCCTGGCCGAATTCGGAAGGGAATTCGACAAGGTGTTCGTCTGGCTCAACAATCACATGCCCGCCCCGGTTCCCATCGGCTGCCAGGCGGAAAAGAAACACTGAATTGCGCGCCTTTATCGCCTTCAGCTTTCCGGAAGCTGTCCGCTCCCACATCATATCCGTGCGGGACGCCATGAAGGACACGGGGATTGACGCAAAGTGGACGCGGCCCGAGCAGATCCATCTCACCTTGCGGTTTCTGGGGGATATCGCCCCGGAGGCGGCGCCCGATATCCTTGGGGCCATGGCCGGCGCGGCGGCGGGCATGACCGCCCCCCGGCTGCGGGCCGCGGGCATCGGCGCCTTTCCGGGCCTGCGGCGGCCCCAGGTACTCTGGCTGGGGATCGACGGCGACATCGAGCCGCTTGGCATGCTCCACGGCCGCCTGGAGGCGCGGCTGGCCATGCTGGGGTTTGAGCCGGAAAAGCGGGGCTTTACGGCCCACATCACCGTGGGAAGGGTCCGGCGGATCATCCCGCCGGAAAAGCTGATGGCGGTGATCGCCTCCCACGGCGGACTGGCCTCGGCCGAATTCGCGGCGGACCGGCTGATCCTGTACAAGAGCGATCTGAGGCCCTCCGGAGCCGTTCACACCCCGCTGGGGGACGCGCCGATCCCCGCCGGCGATATATAGAACCGGCGCTGTATGACACCGGCGCCATCTAAAACCGGCGCTGTTTGGCACCGGTACCATCTAAAACCGACGCTGTTTGGCACCGTCGCCATCTAAAACCGACGCCGTTTTTACCGGCGCCAGCTTAAAAACGAAATGAGACAAATTGAAATATTCAATCATCAGGAGGCATTTATGAATATCCCGCCGGAAAAGCAGAAGGCGGTGGAAAGCGCCATGCTGCAAATTGAACGCCAGTTCGGCAAGGGCGCCATCATGAAACTGGGCACCCGCCCCGTGGTGGATGTGCCCACCATCTCATCAGGCTCCCTGGCCCTGGACCGGGCTTTGGGGGTGGGGGGGTTGCCGCGCGGACGGGTGATCGAGATCTTCGGGCCGGAATCGTCCGGCAAAACCACCCTGGCCCTGCACGCCGTGGCCGAGGCCCAGCGCAAGGGCGGCATCGCCGCCTTCATCGACGCCGAGCATGCCCTGGACACGGGGTACGCCCGAAAGCTGGGGCTCAACTGCAACGATCTTCTGGTCTCCCAGCCGGATACCGGCGAGCAGGCCCTTGAGATCCTGGAGATGCTGGTGCGCTCCGGCGCCGTGGACATCGTGGTGGTGGACTCCGTGGCCGCCCTGGTGCCCCGGGCCGAAATCGAGGGCGAGATGGGCGATTCCCACATGGGCCTTCAGGCCCGGCTCATGTCCCAGGCCCTCAGAAAGCTCACCGGCACCATCGGAAAGACCCTCACCACGGTCATCTTCATCAACCAGATCCGCATGAAGATCGGCGTTGTCTTCGGCAACCCCGAGACCACCACCGGCGGCAACGCCCTGAAGTTTTACGCCTCGGTGCGGCTGGACATCCGGCGCACCGGCTCCATCAAGGAGGGCCAGGAGGTGGTGGGCAACCGCACCAAGGTCCGGGTGGTGAAAAACAAGGTGGCCCCGCCCTTTAAAGAGGCCGAGTTCGACATCAGCTACGGAGAGGGCATCTCCCGGACCGGCGATCTTCTGGACATGGGCGTGGAGATGGGCGTGATCGATAAAAGCGGGGCGTGGTACTCCCACGAAAGCGAGCGCATCGGCCAGGGCCGGGAGAACGCCAAGCGCTTTTTTGTGGAAAACCCGGATACTTACGACGCCATTCTGGCCAAGGTCCGGGAGAAGTTGGGGCTGAACAAAAAGCCGGCCGAAGGGGCCGAAACCGCATCGGAAACCGAGCCAACTAAAAAGGAATAGGGGATGGCCATGAGCGCAAACATGACCGGAAGCGAAGTCCGCAAGCAGTTTCTCGACTATTTCAAAAAGCGCGATCACCAGATCGTCCGATCCTCGTCCCTCGTGCCCCAGGATGATCCCACGCTGCTGTTCACCAACGCGGGCATGGTCCAGTTCAAGCGCGTCTTCCTCGGCGAAGACAAGCGCGGCTACGACCGGGCCACCACCTCGCAAAAGTGCGTCCGGGCCGGCGGCAAGCACAACGATCTTGAAAACGTCGGCTACACCGCCCGGCACCACACCTTCTTCGAGATGCTGGGCAACTTCTCCTTCGGCGATTATTTCAAGGAAAAGGCCTGCGAGTACGCCTGGGACCTGGTGACCAACGGCTACGGCCTTCCCGCGGACAAGCTGTGGGTCTCCATCTACCTGGACGACGACGAGGCCCATGACATCTGGGAAAAACAGATCGGCGTCCCGGCGGACCGGATCATGCGCTTTGGCGAAAAGGACAACTTCTGGGCCATGGGCGACACCGGCCCCTGCGGCCCCTGCTCGGAGATCCACATCGACCGGGGCGCGTCCCACGGCTGCGGCAAGCCCGACTGCAAGGTGGGCTGCGAGTGCGACCGGTTCCTGGAGATCTGGAACCTGGTCTTCATGCAGTTCAACCGTGACGCCTCGGGCAAGATGGAGCCCCTGCCCAAGCCGAGCATCGACACCGGCATGGGCCTTGAGCGGATCGTCTCGGTGGTCCAGAACGCCCCCACCAACTACGACACCGACCTGATCCGGCCCATCATGATCAAGGCCCAGGAATTGTCCGGCAGGAAGCTGGGGGACACCTTTGAGGGCGACGTGGCCATGAAGGTGATCGCCGACCACAGCCGGGCTGCGGCCTTCCTCATCGGCGACGGGGTGCTGCCCGCAAACGAGGGCCGGGGCTACGTGCTGCGCCGGATCATGCGCCGGGCCATCCGGTACGGACGGAACATCGGCCTTGAAAAGCCCTTCCTGCACGAGACGGCCGGCG
The DNA here is from genome assembly GCA_011390035.1 of Desulfobacteraceae bacterium. Taxonomy (GTDB): domain Bacteria; phylum Desulfobacterota; class Desulfobacteria; order Desulfobacterales; family JAABSP01; genus JAABTE01. The sequence goes on from JAABTE010000217.1 coordinate 4,593, forward strand.
TGGTCTTTGACATCATGAAGGGCGCCTACCCGGACCTGTCCGAGGCGTCGGCCTTCATCGCCAACGTGATCAGAAACG
>JAABTE010000218.1 GCA_011390035.1 Desulfobacteraceae bacterium
AGTTGGCGATGTCCCGGTCATAGCCGGCGGTGTGGTCAAATGCCTTTTGAGCCAGCCGATAGCGCATGGACAGGGCGATGGCGCCGTCGTTTTCCGCCATGTGGGTGGCCACGAGGCCGTAGTCGGCAGGGTCCACCAGGGGCGCTACGCGGATGAAGTTCTTGGCCGCGGCCCTCAGCATGCAGGGGCCGCCGATGTCGATGTTGCCCCGGGCATCCTCGACGTTCGCTCCGGGCCGGGCCACGGCATCGCGGAAGGGGTAAAGGTTCACGATCACCATCTGGATGGGGATGGCGCCGGAGCGCTCAAGATCTGCCTTGTGGTGTTCGTTGTAGGTTTCGGTGAGCAGGCCCAGGTAGATCTTGAAATCCAGGGTTTTCACCAGGCCGCCCTGGGTCTCCGGCTGACCGGTGTAATCGGAGACCTGTCGCAGCCGATCCGGCGCCCGGTCTCCCAGGATCTGGCTGACGCGGCCGAAGGTGCCGCCGGTGGAAAGGAAGTTGATGCCGGGGTTGATCTCAAGAAGGCGCGGGATCAGCTCCTCCAGGTCGGTTTTGTCCGACACGCTCACCAGGACGGTTTCCACCCTTACCCGATCGTCGATGCGTTCCACTACGTTGATACTCATGGCGTTTTCTTTCCGGATGTTGTATAAGGTTCAAATGGCGGCGCCGGCCGCCGCCGGTTTCACGCGAATAAAGCAGAATCCGGCCCATCCGTCAAGCGGGTTTCCGTTCAGCCGTGGGGGGAGGGCGGGTGTTTTCTGTTGACAAACACTCGAATTTATTTTACTTACCAGCAGGCACCCCATCAAGGGCGACCCTTAGCGGCCGCCATTAGGGCGGCGCGGGGGGCGAATCCGGAACAAAGGGTTTGGACATGGTCAACACGGATATTCAGGAAGCCGATATTCAGGACAGGGCGGTGGAGACGATCATCGCCTTCAATGCGGCGGTGCAGAGGATCCGGCTGTTTCCGGTTTCCAACCCCGCCACCGCCGACTATATCGACAAGGCATTCGACGCCCTTTCCCGACTGTTGACGATGGCGGGCGAATTCCGCATCGAGCGCCTTGACAACGGCGCCCGGGTATGTGGCGAGCGGCTTCGGGAGAAGCACCAGAGAAAGGTTCAGGTGGGCGCCTTTCTGGATCTGGTATTTTCCTTCGGCGTCCGCGTGCTGGCGCTGGAAAACAGCCTGAGCCGCATGGAGCTGGCCGGCTTTCTGGAGCTTTTGAACGAAAAGCTCGAGAATCTGGAGCCGGCGGGCGGCCTGGGGGCGGCCCTGATCGCCCGGGGCCTGAGTCATGTTCGCGTTGACGGGGACGCCCCCGCGCCGGCATCCCCCACCGCCCCGCCTCCCCCCGCCTCCGACGAGGCGGGCCGGCCCGCCCTGGAGCCGGAGACCATCGGTCCCATGCTGTCGGCCCTTGAGATGATCCTGGAAGGCGACCGCCGGGCCGTGGTGTGCGAGCAACTGGCCTGCGCCCTGACCGACCGGAAGGATGGGGTGGTGCTTCAGTTTCTGGCCCGGGAGCCGGAGGGCGTCTTCGGCGCCGAGCTGTCCGGCGCCCTGCTGGAGCGGCTGGAGCCGGAGCGCTATGAGCGGTTGATGGCCGATGTCCGGCAGATCCGGGATGGGCATGCCGATCCGGACGCCGGCCTGAGCCCGGAGGCCGCCGGCCGCGTTTTAGAGCGGATGACGCGGACCGATCGGGGCCGGAAAACCATGGACCATCTCAACCAGAAGACCCAGCAGCGGCTCAAGTCGGGGCTGGAGGCCGTCGTTCGGGGAGATATCGCCCCGTTGAGCGATGATCGGTTCCTGCAGGGGCTTCCCCTTGCCCTGGAGCGCTTTCTTGACAGGGAAAATGACAAGACCGGCCCCATTATCGTGGATCGGCTGGCCGACGCCCTGCTGAAGCAGGGGCCGGAGACCCGGGCCCGGGTGGCGCCTCTTGCGTCCCGGATCTTCGACATGCTGGCGGCCCGGCCCGGCCATTCCGAAACCCTGATCAACCTTTCCTACAAGCTGGTGGGATGGGTCCGGTTCGAGACCGAGGCCACGCCCTCCCTGGAGCGGGTCTTTCACCAGTTGCGGGACCTGGCGCGGAATCTTATTCGCAACAACGCCTTCGATCAGTGCCGCCATATCCTGAAGATATTCAATCTGATCCACGCCGGCCGCATCCACCGGCCCGAGTCTTTAACCCTTCTGGCCGAGGAGATGCTAAAGGGCATCGCCGTCCGGGAGGTGGCCGAGGCCCTGCTGGACGATCTTGCCGCCGCCGACGAGAACACCCGGAACCTTGCCATGGAGCGGCTGGCGATGCTGGGCGCCGGCGCACTGGAGCCGGCGCTGGGCCGGCTGCGGGAGAGCGAATCGCGCACCGAGCGCTCCCGGCTGCTTCGGGTGGTCTGCCTCATGGGCCAGGGGGCGGTGCCCGCCCTGAGGCGCCACATCGAGGGGGAAATTCCGTGGTATTATGCCCGCAATCTCGTGCTGCTTTTCGGAAAGGTGGGCAACGCGGAGCAGCTCGACGTTCTCAAGAACTACCTGGATCATGCCGACATCCGGGTGCGGCGGGAGGCGCTCAACAGCATCTATTCCATAGGCGGTGAAAAGGGGGCGGCCATCCTGATCGACGCCCTGCCCCGGGCCGATGATTCCCTCAAGCTGATCATGGTGGGCATGCTGGGCGCCTGGGGCAGGAAGGAAGCCGGTCCGGCCCTGATGCGGATGCTTGAATCCGAGGCATTGGCCGCCTCGCGGACGCGAAACGAGCTGGCGGAAAAGATTTGCGTCGCCCTCGGTGCCATCGGCACGGCCGAGGCCGCACCCCTGCTGGCGGCCATTGCGGGGCAGAAGAAAAAAAGCGGCTTGATTACAAAGGGCTATGGCGAAAAGGCGCGGGCCGCCGCCGCCGCGGCACGGGAAGCGATCCAACGCAAGGCGGCGGAGAACCATCCCGAGAAATGAGGGGCGCGATATGAAAGAAGCGACCAGAGGCCAAGAGCCGGCACCGGTTCCGGAAGGGGTTTTCGAGGATTTTTTAAAGGGCGGACGCAAGATCTTCTCGGTGGCGGGGGGGCTTGGGGCACTGCCCGGCCGGGTGGGGCAATGGCTGGCCGATCGGGAGCGGCCAAAGGCCAGAAAGGCCGCCGAGCGGCTGGGAGAGGCGCTGTTGAGCAAGGAGGCCAAGCTTCAGCCGGAGATCGTCGATGCCCTGGCCGGGGTGATCGACCAGCTTTCGGAGAAGCGGGAAAAAGAGGTCCTGCTGGCCCTGTCTCACAAGCTGATCGTCTGGATCATCCTGGAAACGGCCATCACCCCCGCTTACCAGCGCGTTTGCGACCGGCTCAAGATCCTGTGCCGGCAACTGATCCTGGATGGCCGGTTCGCCGAGAGCGATCATGTGCTGGAAACCTTTTATATTATTCGCACCGGCAAGCTCAAAAAAAGCTCCGCCATCCGGAAAATGGCCGGAGAGGCGCTGGACGCCGTTGCCACAGACGATGTTCTGGACCTTTTGCTGGACGAGTTTCAGACCGACGAGCGGGGCCGGCGCAACGAATCGGTGGATTGCCTGCTGCACCTGGGCAATGCGTCGGCCGGCCCGCTGCTGGGCCTGCTCCGATGGAGCCCGTCGCGCTATGAGCGCTCCCGGATTCTGCAGGTGCTCGGCTTTATAGGAACCGAAACGATTCCGGCCCTGGAGCGTGAGCTGAAGCGGGACCAGCCATGGTTTTACATGCGCAACCTGGTGTTGCTGGCCGGCCGGATCGGCGATGCCGCCCATGTTTCCATTTTGCAGCCCCTCCTGCGGCACAAGGACATCCGGGTGCAGCGGGAGGCCCTGGCCAGCATCCGCAAGCTGGGCGGCAAGGGCAGCGAGGCGGTGGCCCTTTCGGCCCTTCATACCGCGGACGACCGGCTGAAGGTGGATCTGGTGGAGATGCTGGGGGGCCTGGAATCTAAAGATGCCGTTCCATGGCTGCTGGAGAACCTGGAATCGGCCGCCACCGGCTTTCAGGACATCGAGCTGGTGGAGCGGATCTGCGAGGCCCTGGGCCGCATCGGCGCCCCCGAGGCGGCGCCGGCCCTAAACCTGATTGTCGAGGCCAGCGGCAAGCCGCGCTACAACGAAAAGATCGCCGCCGCGGCCGCCGGCGCCCTGGCCTTGATCAAGCAGAAAACGGGCCAGGCCCCCGCGCCGGCCCTCACGCCCAGGCAGATGCACATGCAACTGTGGGACGGGCTCTACAGCGCTCTTTCAAAAGAGGAGCGGGAGGCTTTTTACGGCGCCCTGAAAGAGGCGCGGTTCCCCGAGGATCATCTCATCTGCCGTCAGGGAAGCCTGGGGCGGACGCTCTATTTCATCGAGGAGGGCGACCTGGTGCTGGCCTACGATCAGGAGGACGAGGAGGTGTGGGTCAAAACCCTCCGGCGCGGCCAGATCGCCGGCGCGGACAGTTTTTTTTCCACCTCGGTCACCACCACCGCCCTTCGCGCCATCACCGATTCGCGTCTTTATGCGCTGGAAAAAACGGCCCTGGACCGTCAGGCCGAGGATCATCCCCACCTGACGGACAAGCTCCGGGAGTATTGTTT
>JAABTE010000219.1 GCA_011390035.1 Desulfobacteraceae bacterium
CCGGGCGTCGGCGTAGTTTTCCGCCGCAAGGGTCGCCGATTCCCGCCGCAGCCGGATTCGTTCGGCCAGGGACCGCAGGCGGGTGATGATGGATGCGATTTGCGCGTCTATGGTCTTGCGGGCGCGGGCCAGGGCGGCGTCGGCCCGGCGCAGCTCGGCCTCCGCCTCGGCCCGGCGCGACCGGATCAGGCCGCCGTCAAAGACGTTCCAGTCCAGCCGAAGGCCCACCGCCCAGTCCTCGTTCATCTCGTCCACATCCTCGCCGCTGGTGGCCGCCGACGACACCAGAGACAGGCTCGGGCGCCCCTCGCCCTCGGCCATCTCCAGGTTCAGCCGGGCCGCGTGGCGCTCCAGGCGCGATACCCGCAGGTCAAGCAGATCCTCACGGGGAAGGGCCGCCGCCAGGCGTCCGATGGTCTCTTCCGGTTCGTTCGGGGCGGCGAGGTCGCCCTCGGGGGCGAATCGATCCGGCGCGGCGCCGTCCCGCCCCAGGGTTTTGTTGAATTCGATGATCGCTTCTTCCAGCGCGGCCCGGCCGGCGGCCAGCTCCGCCACGGCGAAGTTGAGGTTCAACTGGGCCTGTCGGGTGTCCAGGCGCGTCACCATGCCCACGTTCCACAGGTCCCCGGCGTCGGCCAGCTCCGTTTCCCGCTGGGCTACCCGGTCTGCCAGGATGGTCAGGCTGGCCCGCTGGTACAGCACGGCGTCAAAGGCCATGCGTGCGGCATGGCGGATGTCGCGGAAGCCGGCCGCCGCCGCCAGGTCCGCCAGGGCCAGGCCGTTTTCCGTCAGAAGGCGGCCGCTTTGAATTCGGCCCCCGGCGAACACCAGCCAGGCGGCGGTCAGCTCGGCGGCGTATTCCCGCTCCGGCATTCCGAAAAAAGGGTTCTGTTCCGCGTTGGTCTCAAGATCAAGATACCTCGCGGTCAGGTCGAGCCGGGGCCGGGTGAAGGCGGAAACCCCCATGGCCCGGGCCCGGGCAGCGTCCGCGCCGTGGCGGATCATGGCGGCCGATTCGGCGCGGGCCAGGGCGTGTTCCACGGCGGCCTGCCGGGTGATGGGCCTCTCGGCGCCCGCGGGCGCGGCGAGGGGGCCGAGCATCAGGCACAGGCATAAAGGGACTAAAAGGGCGTTTGCGCTGGGCATCCTGGGGAGCATTTGAGTGCGTCGCTGGTAAATGTGTTTTGGGTCGATAAAGTTCCGGCCGGCATATTTCAGGCGGTTGACGGGTCAGAGGCTCTGGGACCGGAAGACACAGACCGGCTCGGTCTCCCTGTGGCCGTAGAGCAGAAACCGCGCCCGGGGACGGGCCCTGGCCGACGGGGTCTTGATTTCGATAATGCCCAGGTTCAATCGATTGTAGGGATTGGCGGCGCGACCGTCCACCCCCTTGAGCAGGCGGATGGCGCCCCGCAGCTCGCCGTCCTGGGTTTCAAAGCGGCGGTTGATCCGGATGATCATCTTGGAGGCCCACTGGGTCAGCGGCCCGCCGATGTGGGTGATGGCCGAAGACACCATCTGGTAAAGGCGGGGCCCCTCGTCGTTCCAGTGGATCTGGTGAATGCAGCCGATGTGGATGTCTCCGGAGAGCAGGACGATCACCTGCTCGGGATGCGCCTTCTGGTGGGCGCGGAGGGTTTTCAGGAACTGATCCCGGTCCCGGATGTGGGGGCCGGAGGACCAGCGGTCCGAAAAATCCTCGCCCGAGGCGGTGACGCGGGCCGCGATCCGGGCCATGAACCTGGGCAGATGGATGATGGGCACGCTGAGCACGATGAGCAGCATCCGCCGATCCGCGTTGTCTGACAGGAAGCGATCGAACTGCTCCCGCTGCTCCTGGGAAAAGAGCCGGCCGCCCTCGCCGGAGACGCGGTTGGAGCGGATGTCCAGCACAAAGGCGGCCGTGTGACCGTAGGCGAGCTGGTAGCTGAAATGCTCCGGCAGGGGAATGCCGTCCGGCATGATCCGGGATGCCTGGTAATCCAGGTACGCCAGCCGGGCGCCCCGGTCGATGCCCTGCCAGCGGGGGGTGCGATGGGCCGGCGCCGATCCCCAGTTGTCTATGATGTCGTGATCGTCCAGGATGGGATAGCATGGAAAATCCCGGTGGATGGCCATCCAGTCCGTATGGTTGTAAAAATGCCGGTAGCGGCGGTGGTACAGCCGCCGAACCTCGGGCACGGTGCATTCGAAGATGTCCTTGCGCTCCGGCGGCGCCACGGTCCGGAAATAGGGCGGGTGGAACAGGGACAGGGCCGCCGGGTAGTCGGCGTACATCTGATCGCCCACCGTGAAGATCATCTTGGCGTTGTGGGCCTTCAGGCAGGTGCGGGCGGCCCGGAGCATGTCCAGGGATTTTCCCATCGCGCGGCCGTTTTCGTCGAAGGGCTGGTTGCAGCTCATCAGGGCGATGGAAAAGGAATAGGGGGTGTCCTCCGGCTTTTCCGGGGCCGTCTCGAAGCCGCCCCGGCCCAGGATGTGGCCGTCTCCGGCATGGATGATCCGGTAGCCGTACCGGGTGAGGGGGGAAAGGCCCGCGTCTATGAGCAGGCTGTGGGTGTTGTCCTGCTCGTTGTCCTTGGTGATTTCCGTGACAAGCTGCCGTTCGGCGTCCGGGTCCGACTCCGGCCACCAGTGGATTCGCAGGACGCCCGGCCGTTCCGAGCGCATCCAGAGGCGGGCCGAGCGCGGGCCGACGGCGCCGAGGGCCACCATGTCCTGGAGGGGATCGTTTTGAAAATATGCAACCATAAAACCGTTCTCTTCCCGATGATCTGCAAAGATACTCCTTGACAAAGCCGCTCTTAACACTTTATCCACCTTACCAGATTGTCTCGATTTTTAAAGCAAAATTTTTGCGATCGGGCGAAAAAGGGGGCATGGGCGTGGAAAATCGCAATTTGGAGGAGGGGCGGCGGGAAGGGCTGGAAAGGCTCCGACATTTCGTGGATGATCGGATCTGGCGCGTCCGGGAAGGGGACGTCTCCCGGCCGAAGCTGGCCCTGGCGCGGCTGATGCGCATCGGCTTTCTGGCGGGCCGTGGATTCGGGCGGCACCGGTGCGCGCTGCGGGCGTCGGGGCTGACTTTTTACACCCTGCTGTCCATTGTGCCGCTGGTGGCCCTGGCCTTTGCCATCGCCAAGGGGTTCGGGTTCGAGCGGATCATCGAGCGCCAGCTCTACATGAGCCTGCCCGGCCAGGAGGCGGTGCTGGAAAGGGTGATGGAGATGGCCCGCTCCCTTCTGGAGCAGACCCAGGGCGGCGCGGTGGCCGGCGCCGGCCTGCTGATGCTGATCTGGGCGGTGATCAAGGTGCTCATGCACATGGAGGACGCCATGAACGAGATCTGGGGCGTGGCCACCGCCCGGACCCTGAAGCGCAAGTTGAGCGATTACCTTTCGATCATGTTCATCAGCCCGCTGCTGGTGATCATCTCAAGCTCACTGAACGTCTATATCACCACCCAGGTGACGTTTTACGCCCGGGAGATCGCCCTGCTCAGCTACATCAGCCCGCTTTTGTATTTCATGCTCAAGCTGCTCTCCTACGGGCTGGTCTGGCTGCTGTTCATTCTCACTTATCTGATCATCCCCAACACCCAGGTGGCTCCGCTGTCCGGGATCATCGGCGGGCTGATCGCCGGCAGCGTGTATGTGGCCACGCAGTGGGTTTACATCCGGTTTCAGATCGGCGTTTCGACCCAGAACGCCATCTACGGAAGCCTTGCGGCCCTGCCCCTTTTCCTGGTCTGGCTCAACCTGAGCTGGACCATCCTGCTGCTGGGCGCCGAGATCGCCGCCGCCCATCAGTTCCACGACGCCTATGGCTTAAAGCCCGGAGCGCCGGACATCAGCTTTTCCATGAAGCAGTTGATCTGCCTTCGGGTCGTCCACCTGATTACCCGCCGCTTCAAGGACGGCCTGGCGCCCCTGACGCTGGACGGCATCTCCGGCGCCATCGGCGCCCACCCCCGCAGCCTGAGCCCGCTGCTCAACATCCTCGTGGCCGAAGGGGTGTTGAGCCGGACCGATCCGGAAAAGTCAGACCAGCCTGCCTATCAGCCCGCCCGGGACGTCCGGGCGTTCACCCTCAAGTTCGTCCTCGACGCCCTGGGGCGTCATGGCCAGGACGATATCCCCATCGAGCGCGGCCCGGAGGTGCGCGAACTTTCGCGCTCGCTGGAGCGTTTCGACGAGGCGGTGGCGGCCTCTCCGGCCAACCGAAGGCTGGGGGAGATCTGATGGATATTTGCCGTGCGAAAAAGGGGGCGTTATGGTATAAGATAGAGGACATATGGGACAGCATCGCCGCGGATCAGATGGCTTTGCCGATGACCGACGAGCAGAGAGCCGAATTGGATCGGCGGCTGGATGCCTATGAAAGGGTTGGCATTTGCCATTCATGGTTCGCTATGATATAAGCTCTTTTAAGGTCTCGATAATGAGGTGCCGCTATGGAGTCCGGGCTGTGAAATTGATGAAGCGGAAACGAGGGAGGAAGCCGAAAAAATGACGGGCGCGGCATGAATACGGATATAAATGCGCATCGCCGGGCGGAGCAGCCCGTGACAATGGGCCATCGCGTCGCCGGATG
>JAABTE010000220.1 GCA_011390035.1 Desulfobacteraceae bacterium
ATCTTTGGTCTTCTCATTAAACCTCCTGTGTGGACTCATCGAAGACCACCATGGCATTTTTTAATATGCATCTTTTTCTTTACGTTGTCAATAAAAAAAGGCTTGCCCCGAGTCGGGACAGGCCATAGGAGGGAGCCGGGGCGGCGCTACTTATGCCTATACAGGATCATCGCCACGTTGTTTCCGGTGAAGGCTTTCCCGTCGGCGGTTGTCCAGCCGCCGGCGTTCATGGTCTCGGCGATCTTGGCGGCCGTCGTCCACTTCCCGCCCTTCGGCTTGTGGTGCAGCCGCTTTAGCTCCCGGATGATCTCCGGCGCGATCTCGGCATAACCCTTAGACACGTTTGTTGTTTTCCCATCCGACATGCAAAATCTGATAATGATCATGTTTTTCGTCGCAGACTGTTTGAGCCTCGATATTTCCGAATCCATACCATTGCGCAATCCCCTAAAACATGCTACATCCCCGATTATGGAAAACCGTATCGCCGGATGCCACGAATGCGATCTGATTCAGCGTATGCCCCCGGTGCCGCCCAGGGCCCTGGCCCAGTGCGGACGGTGCGGGGCGCTGCTGTATCGCAACCGCCCCGGCGGGCTGGAGCGGGCCCTGGCCTGGACGGCCACCGGCATCATTTTATATATCATCGCAAATGTCTTTCCCTTTCTCGTCTTTCAGATGAAGGGCCAGACCCTGAGCCTGACCTTGGTGGGCGGAACCCTGGCCATGTATGATAACGGCATGATTTTGTTGTCCGGCCTGGTTTTTTTTACCAGTGTCTGCGCCCCGGGGCTATTGCTGGCGACGATGGCCGCGGCGCTGGGGCCCTTGTGGATGGGCTGGACCCCGCCTTGGGTGGCGCCCCTTTTGCGGCTGCTGCCCAAGCTTCGGCCCTGGGTGATGGTGGATGTGTTCATCCTGAGCATTCTGGTGGCCGTGGTGAAGCTTGCCGCCATGGCGTCGGTGGCGCCGGGGGCGGGGGCCTGGGGGCTGGCGGCGCTGATGTTCGCCTTGTCGGCGGCCCTTTCGAACCTGGATCTGGGGGCCTTGTGGCGCGGCATTGCGCCGGATACACCCGCGGCGGGGGCGCAGGTGATATGCCACGACTGCGGCCAGCTTAACCCGAGGGACAGGAAGGACGGCCGGCTGCGACGGACCTGCCGGCGGTGCGGGGCGCCCCTGCACCGGCGCAAGCCGGAGAGCCTTCAGCGCACCTGGGCGCTGGTAATCGCGGCCTTGCTCTGCTATCTTCCGGCCAACCTGCTGCCGGTGATGATCTCCGGGTATGGCGGATGGTATCGGTCCGACACCATCATGGAGGGGGTCGTTTACATGCTGCTGTACGATAGCTGGGTGCTGGCGGCGGTGATCTTCGTGGCCAGCATTCTGGTGCCCCTGACCAAGATTCTGATTCTGCTGTGCCTGCTCATTTCGGTGCGGCTGGGCTCCCGGCGGGCCATGGCAGACCGCATGCGGCTGTACCGGATCACCGAGGTGATCGGCAAGTGGTCCATGGTGGACATTTTCGTTGTGACCATCATGACGGGCCTTGTGCAACTGGGCAACTGGGGGACGGTGCGGCCGGGGCCGGGGGCGCTGTATTTCGGGGCCGTGGTGGTGCTGACCATGGCCGCGGCCATGACATTTGACCCGCGCCTGATATGGGACGCGGCGGATGAAAATCATGCAAGAAGCGGATAAGCGAAGGGAAACGCCGGCTGCCGCCGCGCCGCCGGAAGCGAAAATATCCATGGGGCGGGGCATTTCCATTGTATGGCTCATCCCGGTGATCGCCGCTCTGATCGGCGGATGGCTGGCATACAAGACCTTCTCCGAGCGGGGGCCGCTGGTGACCATCGCCTTTAAGACCGCCGGCGGGGTGGATGCCGGCAAGACCAAGGTGAAATATAAGGATGTGGTCATCGGCGAGGTGGTGGACGTGGATCTGTCCGAGGGGCTAAAGGAGGCGCTGGTGTCGGCCCGGCTGGTGAAGGAGGCCGCGCCCTACCTGACCACCGGCACCCGGTTCTGGGTGGAGCGGCCCCGGATCACCCTTCAGGGGATCACCGGCCTGGGCACGCTCATGGCAGGGGTGCATATCGCCATCGATCCGTCCGAGGAGGGGGATGCAAGTTATGTCTTTCGCGGCCTGGACCAGCCGCCCATCGTCACCCGCGGGGCCAGGGGCAAGCCCTTCCTGCTCCACGCGGAAAGGCTCGAATCGCTCAGCGTCGGATCTCCCGTCACCCGCCGGCAGATCCAGGTGGGCCAGGTGGTGGGCTATGAGCTGGACCCGAACGGCCGGGGGGTGGCCATCCACATCTTCGTGGACGCGCCCCATGACGGGCTGGTGCGCCGGAGCAGCCGGTTCTGGGTCTCCAGCGGCCTGGAGCTGAGGCTGACCGCGGACGGGCTGGATCTGAACACCGATTCCGTGGCCAGCCTGGTGGTGGGGGCCATCGCCTTTGACACGCCCGACAGCCTGGAGCCGGCCGAGTCGGCCCTGGAGAACACGCGCTTTGAGCTGTTTGCAAGCCGGGACGCGGTGGTCAACCGGGAGTTTGTGGAAAAGGAGCATTGCGTCCTTTATTTTCAGGGCTCGGTGCGGGGCCTGAGCGTGGACGCGCCGGTGGAGTTCCGGGGCATTCGCATCGGCCGGGTAACGGATGTGAAGCTCCAGTTGAACGCCGATTCCCTCGCCTTTGCCATTCCGGTGATGGTGGAGATCGAGCCGGGCCGCATCGAGATGGTCAACGGGCATCCGGCCGGCGGGAAAGACGGCGAGTCGGTCATCCGGCCCCTGGTGGACAAGGGGCTACGGGGGCAGCTTAAGACCGGCAGCCTGCTGACGGGGCAGCTTTATGTGGATCTTGATTTCCATGCGCCGCCGGGTGCCGTGGAAATAGTGCGGCAGGGGGATTTCTGGGTGCTGCCCACCGTTCCGGGGCCCATGGAGGCCCTTGCCACCCGGCTGCGGGACTTTTTGAGCCAGGTGGAAACCTGGCCCCTTGAGCAGCTCGGGGAGGATGTGGGCGCGTCGCTTCATTCCCTCCGAAGGCTGATGGAATCGGGAGACATGGATAAATCCCTTGCCCATCTGGAGCGGACCCTGGCCAGCCTGGAGCGGGCGGCGGACCGGCTCAACCGCCAGGTGGTGCCAGAGGCCGGGGAGGTGATCCAGAAGGCGGGGGATCTTGTGGCCCGAAACGCCCCGCTCTACACGGATTTGAAACAGTTGATTCAGGAGCTGTCCGCCGCGGCCCGGGCGGTGCGCGCCACGGCCGATTACCTGGGGCGTCATCCGGAATCGCTGATACGGGGGAAATGAGGTTATGGACAAGCTTTTTCGCTCACCGCTGGCCGGAATCGGGCTGGCATTCCTCCTGCTGATGCTGGCCGGCTGCGGCGGCACGCCCCCGGCAAGCTTTTACGCCCTGGGCGCCCTCGGTCGCCATGCGGCCCTGATGGTACCGCCGCCGGGCAACCCCCGGGTGAGCGTGGGGCCGGCGCGGCTTCCCGATTACCTGAACCGGCCCCAGATCGTCATGCGCCTGGGGCCGAATCGGCTGGTGGTGGATGAGTTTCACAGGTGGGGCGGTTCCCTTGAAGAGGAGTTCATCCGCGTGCTGACGGAGGACCTGAGCGCCATTCTGGGATCGGACCGGGTGGGGATTTACAACGAGGAGCTGGGCAGGCCCGACTATCGCGTGGCCGTGACGGTCCAGCGCTTCGAGGGGGTGGACGGCCGGGAAGCGCTGCTGAAGGCGGCCTGGTCGATTCTGGACCCGGCCACCGGCGAGGTGCTGAAAACCCGGGACGGGCTGTTCCGCAGGCCGGCGACGAAGGCGGAAGAGACGTCGGCGCCGGATGAACCCGATTACGAGCGCCTTGTGGCCGCCCAGAGCATCGCCCTGGCCGATCTGGCCCGGGCCATTGCCGCGGATATTGTCGAGTTGTCCCGCCGGAAATGAGCGCTGGAATTGAAGCGGAATGCCGGTGCGCAAGGGCTCCGGAACCATTCCGGGGTTGGATGCGGATATTATCGAGTTGTCCCGCCGGAAATGAGCGCCGGAATTGAAGCGGAATGCCGGCGGCCGTGGGCTCCGGACCATTCCGGGGTTGGATGATGTGAGATGGGGAAACGACATCTAAAAAAGGAAGAGAGCCATGAAACGATGCGCCGCTGTTATGCTGTCGGTTCTGCTGATCCTGTCCATCGGACCGGCATGGGCAAAAACGCCCGATGACACCCTGGTGATGGCCTGGCAGTTCGACGACATCATCACTTTGGACCCGGCGGAGATCTTCGAGTTCTCCGGCGCCGAATACGCCGGCAACGCCTATGACCGGCTTATCGGCTACAATGTGGAAAATGTGGAGGAAATCTTCGGCGTGGCCGCGGAAGGCTGGGAGATCGGCGAGGACGGCAAAACCTACACCTTCAGGATCCGCAAGGGCATGACCTTTGCGTCGGGCAATCCGGTGACGGCCCGGGACGCCGCCTTTTCCCTCCAGCGCGCCGCGATGCTCAACAAGTCCCCCGCCTTCATCCTCGCCCAGTTCGGCTTTACC
>JAABTE010000221.1 GCA_011390035.1 Desulfobacteraceae bacterium
CAATCTCACGGATAAGGACCTGGTGAACTACGCCTTCACCATCCGCGATAAAGTTCGCGAGAATCAAGTGGTCATGACGCAGATCGCCAACAATTCCCCTGAGCAGGCGATGCTGGGCGATTTTCCCAAGGCGATCGATGATGCCATCCTCGACAGCCACGAGGCGCACCAGGAGCAGATGATGCAGTTGCTGTCGGATCCGAAGAAGGCGGCGGGCTTTGCCCGGGTGGTGTTTGAGTTGCTGCGGGAAGCGGGAGGTGGATAAAACCGACAACAACGCCGCCGAGCGCTTTGAAAAAGGCAAGCGGCAGAACCATCTGAACCCCGAGCACATCGACAAGATCGTGGACACCTGCCGGCGCCGCAAGGAAGAGAAGCGGCACGCGCGGCGGGTCGAGCCGGAGCCGGAGATCGACCTGAAAGCGGTCCACGCCGAACTGGTCGAGGCGGAAAAGGAGATCCGGTCGGCCAGGGCCAGGCACAACGCGTTCCTTGAGGAACTGGGCCTGCCGCCGTTGCCCTGAAGCTCCCGGCGAGACGCTGATAAATAAAGCAGCAAAAAAGATCATGCTCCGGTGAAGAATAAATGGCTCTTCGCTGTTTCGCTTGGGTAAGGGAATCTATCGGCCCTTTGGAATAACTACAAGGATTTATTTTAAGAAAGGATGAACCCTCGATGGAGTGGCCCATCCTTTCTTAAACAAAATCCATCTCGTTCACTCTTTGAAATCGGTTTTTCCATGTTTCCGACAATGCGGCGAATAGGGCGTCGCGCGCCGCCCGTGATGGGACCGGATGGAGAAGCGTCGAATTTTCTTAGCTGGCAGACTCCCACACCATCAATCATCGCGCCCGAAACCGAACCAAAATCGGCTTGTGATCCGAAGGCGCGACTTTCTCCAACACCCGCGCGCTTTCGACATCCAGCCTGTCCGCGCTGTAAAAGACCCGATCCAGCGGCAGCCTTTCAATGGGCGTGAAAAGCCAGAAATACCATTCGGGCGTGGCCACGCCTTCCAGGGGCAGGCCCCTGCAATCCTTCACCTCGGTCAGCTTGAGTTCATTGATCATGTGTTTTTCAAGGATGGCCGATTTGTCGCTTGACCAGGCGTTGAAGTCCCCCGCCACGATAATCGCGCTGTCCTCCCGATAAGGCAAAAGCGCGTCCCGCAGTTGCCCGATCTGATCGGCAAAATCGCGGTGCCTGTTTTCATACCGAAAGTTCATTCCATGCACGTTGGCCACCACAAGGCGGATCTTTCGTGCGCCCGGCCCGTTCGGCTGACCGGCGCGGATGGCGTATTCGGTTATCAGGGCCGCCTTGGGGGTTGCGGTAAAGGGTTCCCTTCCAGCGGAGATCAACGGCTTCGTATTCAGCGGCGCCGCCTTGGAAGCGGTCAGCAGGCCCCCGTACCGGTCGTTCTTTATCAGGTTCGGCAGAAACTTCCAGTGGCGCTTCTTTTGAAGCAGGCAGTATTGCATGCCCGAATTCAGGAAGGCTTCCTGGAAAACGGCGATATCCACATCCGGAACCATTTTATCGGCCAGCAACGGATCATTGTCCAGGGCGAGATACGCCTCGATCCATTCCCGGGTGTTGGATTCCTTGTGGATATTCCACGTCATGAAGTCGAATTCGGGGCCGGCGATGGCCGCTTCCGGCTGGTCCGAAAGGCGCGGGCCGGCGGTTGGGGGCGCTTCCATGATCAGCGGCACCACGGTGGGAGTGTAGCCGCAGGCGCTGGCCAGCAGCAGGACGGCGGTGAGCGCGCAAGACAGGACCTTGTTCATGATGTTTCCCTCCTTTTGTTGAAAATTGGCCTATTCCAACGGCCGCCTCGGCCTCTCGCGCCATGTGTGCGTATGCGCAGCCCAAGGTGTCCTCGGCGTCGAAAGGGGTTTTCCGGGTGAGCATCTCGTGGTTTCTTCCGTCATGTCTGCCCCCGCCGCCTCCATTAAGCGCGCATTTTTCGGCGTCAGGGCTGGGGTGGCTTTTTTTCGCCGGAACCACCATTATATCGTAAACCAATATTTTGTTTTAGCAAGATAATTTTCCTCAAAAAATTGAGAATGGTCCAGAAACGCCTTTGGCTCCGCTTGATGTGACGGCATGCGTCGGTTCGGCTCGCGTATCCGGCATTCGCTTTTGGGCCAGGTTTTGTGCTGATGGAGAAAAATCTTGACATAAGGGGGCCGCTGTATATAAATGATATATGAGATTAGTAGATCCGGGATTTTGTTTCTCCGGCGGCGCAAGTTTTGTCTGGAAAAAAATGGAGCATCGGATGCCTAAGCACGCTTCGGCATAATTACGGTGACGCATTTTTTAAAGCGGATATATCTTGAATTCATTGTATTTTACGTTATAACT
Source organism: Desulfobacteraceae bacterium (assembly GCA_011390035.1). Taxonomy (GTDB): domain Bacteria; phylum Desulfobacterota; class Desulfobacteria; order Desulfobacterales; family JAABSP01; genus JAABTE01. The sequence continues at coordinate 2,372 of JAABTE010000221.1, forward strand.
GAAATATCATTGCATGGAGATTGACTCATTGAAAACAATAACTATAAATGAAATTGATTTGAATATCTCTTCAGCTTTAAACGAAATTGAAGAGAAAGGTGAAATTTTTATTATTTGCAGAAATGGAAAACCAATAGCGAATTTAACACCTCATGTTCGTAAAAACCGCCTTAATCCTCATCCAGTCATGAGCGCTATCAAAATCAAGTATGATCCCACTGAAACATTAAGTCCGGATGAATGGCCCGAGGAGGATGAGTAATGCTGCTTGATACCTGTGCTCTGTTGTGGCTTGCAAGCGGTGGAGGTGAGTTGAGTGAGATAGCTCTAGAACGGATCAATATGTCTCCAACTGTTTTCATATCAGCCATCAGCGGCTTTGAAATAAGCTTGAAATATCAAAAAGGCAAGCTTGAGCTTCCAGTTCTACCTCATGAATGGCTCGGTGTGGTTTTGAAGCATCATGATATTTCAGTTCTATCTTTAGATATAGATATTTGTGTGGCAACAAATGATTTGCCGTTCATTCACAAAGATCCCTGTGACAGATTGATCATTGCCACTGCCAAATATCATAAATTTCCTGTTGTGACAGGTGACTCTGTATTTGAAGCATATGGCATCGACGTCATTTCTTAAAAAATGATGCTTCCCTTTTCCGCTCGGCGCTTGGCGGTGATGTCCCGGCCGATGCACAGCGCGTCGCGGATGCCGCCGTCCGCGTCGAACTCCGGAAAGAAGCGCCAGTTGAAGACATCGCCCTCCGGCCTTTCCCGGACGCTCAGGTCCGCGAACTCGGCCTCGCTGGGGGCGCCGATGGTGGCGCAATCGAGCATGGGCCCCAGCATCTCCATCGCCAGGTGATCTTCCGGCGCGGCTTTCGCCGGGATGGCCAGGGCCCGGGCGTAGCGGCCTTCGGCCGACAGCCGCTTCATTCGGATGACGCAAAGCGCGCCGCGCTCGGCCGGGTCGGTCATGTGGGCCATGCCGGCGTTCAGGTGAGACAGCGCGCCGCGCGGGTCCGCGTCCTCGCCGGCCGCATGCGGGTCCAGCAGAACGCGCCCGATCCGCAGGCGCATCAGCCCCTGGGCCGATGCGTCCGCCGCCTCCGCCGGAAGGGGAGGCCCAGCGGGATGCGCCGAACCGCCGGCCCCGCCGCCTCCAGGTATTGGATCAGGCGCGTGAGCGGCGCCGTCGGCCCCGCCGCGTCGACCCGACAGGCGCCGATGAGCAGGATGGGCGCGTCCCCTCCGGCCGAGGCGAGGGCGCTGATCAGCCCCATGCTGGCCGAATCGACCCATTGCAGGTCGTCCAGGAAGATCATCAGCGGATGGCCGGGCCCCGCGAAGGCCCGGATGAAATCGAGAAAGACCCGCCGAAACCGGTTTTCCGCCTCCGCCGCCCCCACCTTTTCCGGCGGCGGCGGAGGGCCGATGAGGCGCCAGCTCCGGGATGGCCGGCGCGATCAGCCCGCCGTCGCCGCCCAGGGCGTTGGAAAGCCGCGCCCGCCAGTGGTTCAGCGCGAAGACCTCCGGCGACCGGCCGTCCATCAGGGCGCGCCGGCAGGTCTTCAGGTCTTCCAGAAGGCCGTCCGCGCTATGGTATCGGTCCCCGGCGTCCTTTGCCAGAAGCTTCATCGCGATGGCCGAAACGATCTCGGGGATGGACGGATCGACCCGATGCGGCGGCTCGGCCTCCCGGGCCATGTGGGCGTAAACGCAGGCCAGGATGACCCCGGCGTCGAAGGGCGTTTTCCGGGTGAGCATCTCGTAGAAGGCTGCGCCCAGGGAATAAAAGTCGGATCGGTAGTCCAGGGTCCGGTTCATCCGCCCCGACTGTTCCGGAGCGATATAGGGCAGGGTGCCCTCCAGCGCGTTGCGCCCGGCCTCTGGCGGGGCCTCCCGGCCCAGCGGCGAGGCAATGCCGAAATCGATCAGCTTCACCTGGCCCGTGTCCGGGTTCCAGAGGATGTTGGACGGGTTGATGGCCTTGTGTATGACGCAGGCCGCGTGGATGTCTCCGACGTCCTCGGCGATCTTTTCGGCCAGATCCAGAAATGCCCTCAGGCACAGCGGCCCCTCGCCAAGCGCGTCGGCGATGGAACGGCCGCCGATATCCTCCTGGACCATCAGGGGCGCGCCGCCGATGGTCTCGTACCCGAGCATGTGGATGACCCGCTCCGACGA
>JAABTE010000222.1 GCA_011390035.1 Desulfobacteraceae bacterium
ACCCCCGGGCCTCCCTGGCGATTTCGGCGGCCGACCTTGCCGTGTCCGGCACCCGAGTCGGCAACGTGGATCTTGCCGCGGACCTGGCCCGGGGGCGTTTGCGGATCGAGCGGGGGGTGGTGAAAAACGGCCGGTCCGATCTGACCCTTTCAGGAACGGCCGGCCTGCTGAACCCGGATTCCATGGGCGTTCTGGAAAATCCCGACTTTGACCTGACCATCGTCTCCGATTCCCTGTATCTGGGCGATTTCATGGAAGACCTTTCCGGCCGGCTGTCCATAGACGGCCGCTTGACCGGCAGCCTCAAGGCGCCGGCGGGCCGGCTGTCGGTTACCGGATCGGATCTGGACCTTGGCCCCCAGCGCCTGGCCGGCCTGCGCCTCGAGGCCCGGCTGGACGGCCAGCGCGTCCTCGTCGATCCCCTGGTGGTGGATCTGGGCCCAGATGAATCGATCCGGGCGGAAGGCTGGTTCGCGCCGGAGAGCGGGGCCTACCAGGTGGATATTTCCTCCGCCGGTTTTTCCCTTGCCCGCATTGACGCTTTGAAGGCGGACAACATGTTGAAGGGAACGGTTCGGCTGGATATTTCCGGCCAGGGCACCGTGGCCGATCCTTCCCTTAAGGGCGATGTCACGGTGGCAAACCTGAAGGTGAGGGGAAAGGCCCTTGAGGATGCCCGGATAAACGTGGATTTGTCCGGCGGCGCGGCCCGGCTGGACGCGAATCTGGGCTTTGCCGCCTCCGGCGCCTATCGGCTGGACAGCGGCGATTTTTCGGGGACCGTGGATTTCAACGACACCGACCTGGGGCCCTATTTCGAGCTGGCCGACCGGCCCGATCTGGGCGGGTCGCTCACGGCCCGGGTCACGGCCGAGGGCAACGCCGGCGCGCCGGACCGGATCAGCGCCGCCCTGGACATGGCGGCCCTGCGGGTGCGGTTCCGGGACAAGGAGCTGATAGCGGCCCGGAGCGTGACCGCCCGGTATGAAAACGGCGCCGCCATCATCCCCAGTGCCCGGTTTCAGTTGATGGAGGACGGCTACCTCACCGTTGCGGGCCGGGCCGATCTCGGCGGCTCGGCCCCGGGTCTGAACTTTCACGCCGAGGGCGAAGTGCCCCTGCACGTGGCCGGCGCCTTCGTGGAGAGCCTGGGCGATCTTTCCGGCAAAGTCACCCTGAGCGTGGATGTCGAGGGCGCCGCCGCCGCGCCGGCGATCCGCGCCGACGCCCGTCTTGATTCGGTGGCCATGACCATCCCAGGCATCGAAGAGCGGCTTCACGATCTTTCCGGCCGCATCCGCCTGACCCCAGGCGACCTTCGCCTGGAAGACATGGCCGGCCGCCTGGGGTCGGGCCGCTTTACCCTCTCCGGCCGGGCCGGGCTGGACGGGTTTTCCCCCACGACGCTGTCGGTCCGGCTCAACGCGCCGTCCCTGCCCATCACCGTGCCCGATACCCTGGAGATGACCCTGGCCGCGAATCTGGAGCTGGAGGGAAGGATGTCGGACGCCCTTCTGTCCGGCGATGTGATCCTGCTGACGGGCAATTACTTCAAGGACATGAACATCAACCCCATCGGCGGCCTGGGCGGCAAGACCCGGGAAACGGCCCCGACGCCGCCCCCCGAATCGGGCCAGGCGACCGAATCGCCCCTTTCCGCAATCGCCCTGAGCATTTTCATCAAAAGCCGGGGCGCCTTCACGGTGGTCAACAACATGGCGGATCTTGCCATCTACCCGGACATGCAGGTGAAGGGCACCCTGGCCAACCCCCTGGTAACGGGGCGGGCCGATGTGCGCTCCGGCACGGTCACCTACCAGGGCCGGGTCTTTACGGTGAGCAAAGGCATCATTGATTTTGTCAACCCGTACCGCATTGAGCCCAACCTGGACATCAGGGCCGAAACCACCGTGCGGGACTGGAAGGTGGACCTGATGATCAGTGGCACGCCCGATTCCCTGGACGTTCGCTTTTCCTCCAATCCCACCGAGGAGGACGCGGACATTTTGTCCCTGCTGATCTTCGGCAGGACCACGAAAGAGATGATCAGCGGCGATGGTGGCACGGCCAAGGCGCCGGGGCAGATGGTGGCCGAGATCGTTTCGAACACCCTGGGCGATGGCATCAAAAGCGCCACCGGCCTGGATATCCTGGAGCTGGATGTGAAAGGCGACGGGACCGGCGGCGACAGCGACGTGCGGGTGACGGTGGGAAAGGAATTGTCCCGGCGGATTTCCGTGAAATACACAATGGAGTCCCGGGACGGCGAGATGGTGGGGCGCACTTCCGCGGAATATCGGCTGCTGGAAAACCTGCTCCTCACCGGATTCCAGGACAGCCGGGGCACCTTCGGCGGCGAAATAAGATATCGGCTGGAGTTTCGATAGGCGGATGCCATCCGCGTCCGAATCCGGCCGCCATCGGCCGGGGTTTCGATGGATGGATGCCATCCGCGCTGAAAATCCCGTTGTTATGAGACATTGGACCCAATGGAGCGAAAGGGGCGATGAGACAAGGGAAAGATGCCGGCGCACGGCCGGCCGGAGCGTCAAGGCGGCTGATGATGAGGGGATGGATGGCGCTGATCGCCGTGGCGGCGGCGCTGCTGGCCCCATGGGGGTCGGCGGCCGCCCGGGGGCCGTCTCCGGGGAATTCGGCCGGCCAGGCGGAGGTGGCGCCGGCGCCGGAAAAGGCTCCGATGATCGCCGGCATCGACATCCGGCTGAAAAATCTCTCCCCGGATGACGACCGGCAGCGCCTCGAGCGCATGGCCCGGGCCGCCATCTTCCTGTACTCGGGGGACCGTTTTTCGGCGGACAAGCTTCGGCAGTCCATCGAGGCCCTCAAGCTGATCAAGGCCTTTTCCGACATCCATATCGGGGAGGCGTCGGCCGCCGGCGGGGCCATCCGGCTGATCTTCGATCTCACCCGAAACCGGCTCGTCAAGGACGTGCATATCGAGGGCGCCTTCCCCGTGCTGGAGCGGGAGGTGGTCAACGTGATGACCATCTACACCGGGGATGTTTATTCCCAATCGGTGGTGGCCGAGCAGGAGGAATTGATCAAGGCGCTGCTGCGGGAAAGCGGCTACTTCGATCCGAAGGTGAGAATCAAGCCGCGAAAGGACCAGGAGGACGGCAATTATGACCTTCATGTTCACATCGACAAGGGGCCTTATTACGAGCTGGAGGATCTGCGCATCCGTGGCAACGATGCCTTCGCCGGCTTTCGCATCAAGCTGCGCATGGATGTCTGGCACAGCTCGCTTTTGCCCGGCGGGTCCGGCCGGTTCATCGAAAAGGATCTGAAAGAGGACATCGAGAACCTCACTGATTATTACCGGAGCAAGGGCTTTCCGGAGGTCGGAATCACCTATGACATCGCCCGGAGCCGGGAGGATCGGGAGGTCGTCGTCACCCTGAACATCCATGAAGGTCCCTTCTATGACATGGCGATCAAGGGCAACGACGAGTTCTGGGGCTACACCCTCAAAAAAGACGTGATCCTGTTCGAAAAAGGCTACCGGCAGGGCCGTGGCATCAGCCAGAGCGCGGACAACATGCGCCAGCGGTATCGGGAGGCGGGGTATCCCGAGGCGTCCATAGATGTGGACATCCGCCGGGCCGATGAGGGCGAGCGGGAGGTTGTCTTCCGCATCGAGGAGGGGCCCCGGCGGATCGTGGAAGAGGTGATCATCGCCGGCAATCAGAGCTTTGACGACGATCGCATCATGGACCAGATGCTCACCCGGCCGCCAAGCCTTTTTTACAGCGGCGCCTTTTCCAAAAAGGAGCTGGGAAATGACAAGAACGCCATTCTCCGGTTTTACTACAAGAACGGGTTTCGGAACGCGGAGGTGACGTCGGATCTGGACTGGAACTCCGACGAAACAAAGGTAACGGTGCGCGTAAGAATCAAAGAGGGGATTCAGACGATGGTGGGGAAGGTCTCCTTTTCCGGCGCGGGTCAACTGCTCTCCCACCAGCAGGCCGCCGATGCGATCTCCATGGCCCGGGGGGAACCTTTCCGGGAATACATGGTGGAGAGCGATCAGAATGTCCTGGCCGCCCTGATTTCCGAAAAGGGTCACCCATTCGTGGCCGTCAGGGGCCGGCCGACCTTCAGCCAAAACGGCGCCGTGGCCGATATCGCCTATCACATGGATCCGGGCCCCTTTGTCCGCATGGGCGAGGTCTTTGTCACCGGCAACTTCAAAACGCGCCATCGGGTGGTGGCCCGGGAGATGGAGATGGAGGCGGGCGATCCCTTCTCGCCAAAGCTGCTGCTGGAAAGCCAGAAGAATATCCGGAACCTGGACATCTTCGACTCCGTGCGGTTCAAGGCCGTGGGGCTCAACGAGCGGGCGGACCGGGTGGACCTGTTCGTGGAGGTGGAGGAGAAAAAGCCCTATGTTCTCAGCTTTGGCGGCGGGTATGACACGGAGCGCCAGCTTTTCGCCCACGTCCGGGCGGAAAACCGCAATCTGCTCGGCCTGGACGTGAGCACCTGG
>JAABTE010000223.1 GCA_011390035.1 Desulfobacteraceae bacterium
GGACGAGAACGTGATCCTCACCCCCGTAAGGCCCATGACCCTGGAATGGGCCCTCCACTTCATCAACGATAACGAGATGGTGGAGGTCACGCCCCTTTCCATCCGCCTTCGCAAGACGGAGCTGACGGCCCAGGGCCGCCATTCCATCAGCGCCACGAAACGAAAATCAGCCTGAGTGGTTCCGGCGGCGATACCGCCTTGACCATTCATGAATTGAATCCCTCTTTCGGATCAGGAAAGGATTGTCCTTGAGCGAGTCGGCTGTAAAGGAGGGGTCGGCGGACCCCTGGAACCCCTGTCTCACCTGTGGCGCATGCTGCGCTTATTATCGCGTATCCTTTTATTGGGCCGAGTGCGACGATGCCCCCGGCGGCGCCGTTCCCGCCGGCATGACCGTCCAACTGACCCCGTTTCGCCGGATGATGCGGGGGACCGAACGGACCCCGCCCCGGTGCGTGGCCCTGCTGGGGGAGGTGGGCGACGGCGTGCGGTGCGTCATCTATGACAAGCGGTCCACCACCTGCCGGGAGTTTCCCTTCTCCTGGGGAAACGGCGCCCCCAACGACCGGTGCGACAAGGCCCGCGCCCATTTCGGCTTGGGGCCGGTTACGCCGCCGGTGGTCATCGATCCGGGAAAACTGCCGAAGGCGGCATGATCGGAAAAGATCCCCCCTTTCCCGATGGGGAAAGGGGGGGGGTGGGGCGATGGGGCAAGGGCGGCTGTCGGGATGGGGTTACTGCCGCCGTCGCCGAATCCACCAGGCCAGCCCGAGGAACAGGGGGCCTACCGGGCCGCTGCCTCCCGCCTTGAAATCGAACCCCTGCCGCCGCTCCGGCGCGGGCGGGGGGGCGGGCCGGTCCTGTTGCGCCCCGCTCGGCTGCGACCGGCTATGCTGCGACGGGTCCATCTGTGGCTGGCCTGGCTCCGGACGGGCGCTTGCCAGATGACGGGGATCGGCTTTACCGTCTGCCGCCCGGGCCATCTTCGCCTCCGCCTCCGGATCGGGGGGGCCAAGCCGGGTGACGGCGCGGTCGCGAATCGCCTCCAGTCGCTCCCTGAGCCGCTGCTGGGCCGCCCGGTCCCGCTCCATTCGCAAAGCGTTTTTCCGGTCGATCTTCCATCGCTGATATTCCGCGTCGTTTTCCAGCACCAGGAAGCTGGTGTATTCCGTGACAATCGAGTAAGCCTCCCCGAGCCGAACGATCTCGTCGATGGCCCCCGTGCGGTCTCCGGCGGCGTCGGCTTGCTTCAGCAGGGCGTCCACCCGGCGCCAGGCCCACATGCGCTCCAGTTCCGGGTTGTTCGGGTCCTGGTCCGGAAAGAGCAGCGGCGCCGACTGGGACATGGCCGCGCCCTGGATGTCGCCGGAAAGGGTGACCTGGATTTCCCCGGCGCCGGCGTACCTGCCGTAAATCCGCGCCGGCGCCCCGTGGTACAGGCTGGGCAGGGTCGCGGGCTCCAGGTCATAGACCCGCATGCCGCCGAAATCGATCTTCAGGTTTGTGGCCACCGGCCGTGTCAGCTTCCGGCGGAAGGCCCGGGCCTGGCGCTCGAAATCATCCCCGCCGGAGACGAAGGCGGCCAGCCCGCCGCTCTGCCGGGCGATCTGCTCCAGCAGGGGCCGGTTCACCTCGTTGCCCACGCCGATGCAAAAGACCCTGGCGTTGGACGGCCGGGAGCGGATCAGTTCAATCAGCTTCACCCGCTCTGCCTGTTCCGTCAGGCCGTCGCTTAACACCACCACGTTGAGCCGCCGGTCCGGGTCGCCATACTGATAGGCGGTGTTCATGGCGGCCGAGAGTACCGTGCCCCCGCGCCCCCGCTGGGCCGCCAGGAACTGGCCGGCGGCTTCCCTCATCTGGTCCGTGGCCGGGGACAGGCGTTTGAACAGGGTCTCGGGGCTCAGGTTGAAGGCCATCAGCTCGAACCGGTCCGCCTCCCCCAGCGCCGCGATGAAGGCGGCAACGGCGTCTTTGGAAACCAGCAGCTTGCCGTCGTTGGCCATGGAGCCGGAGATGTCCAGCACGAAGACATAGTCCATGCCCGTCTCCTGTTTTGCCAGATCCTCCCCCGCCGAGAGGGTGAGGCAGAAGTAGCCGTCCTCTCCGGGAAGCCTTGCGGTTATCAGGTCGATGCCGGTGTTGGGCCGGGAAAGATCGTAATTGAACACCACGTCCCGGGCCAGGCTTCCGCCGGCCGTCTCCAGGCCGGCCTGGACGTATTCGTCGGAATGGCGGGCCACCACGAAGGCGTCGCCGTGGCTGGGGCTGCCGACGGCGGCAATCGGCACGGCCGATTTAATGGAAAGATCTATGGAAAACGCCCCCGTGACGGCCGCATCGATCTGGGGCCGGGTGACGGTGGCCAGCGGATAGACATAGGTGGCCTGGTCGTGATCCACGTCCAGCTCCTGGTAATAGGTGATCTCCACCCGCTGCTCGGCGCCGGGGCCGATGGGAAAAATCCGCATCTCGAAGGTCTTGTAATCCACCTGCTCCAGAAGGCCCGGGTCCCGGCGCCGGCTCTTGTAGCTGTCGTAGATCTCCCGCGCCCGCTTTTTCTCCAGCACCTCCCCCACCATCTCCTTGCCGCCGATCCACATGCTGAAGTTGGAAACGGAGGCGTGTTTCGGCACGGGGAAGGTGTACAGCGCCTCCACCTGCCGGTTCTCCTTGTTGACGAAGACCTGGCTGACCCGGGTCACGGCGATGCCGTTGTTGATGGTGACGGACGCGGCGTGGGAGCGGATCTCCAGCCTCCCGCCGAATCCGCCGTCGGCGATGAGCAGCCCGGCGGCGCCGGCCGGCGCCGGCGTCAGGGGCGCGGCCATCAGCAAGGCCGCCAGGGCGGCCATCAGCCATTTTCCGGTTTTTGAAAGAATCTGTTTCATGGCGTCCTCCTTTAAGGGTTGGGGTTCTTGACTACCGACCCAGGAAAAAGCAGGAACCATGCCAGTCGCCTTCAAACAATGTTAACATTGCGTATTCACTGATCAAATATCATGCTTGGCCAGGGATGCGCTCCTGGGAAATTCCTCAAGTGCATGGGCATTGAATGCCCATGCCGCGATCATGAAATGTCCTCCTGTCCCCATCCGCTTCTGTGGGATGCGGAAAAAGGGGTTGCAAAAGTGTAATATTGGATTAAGATGCTACCGGTTTGATGAGGGGATCGGCGAGCCGCCGGCCAAGGCCGGCGGCCGTCCTGAAAAGGGAAAGCGGGAAGAGATCATGAAGACCCTGGAAGACGTAACCCTGCTCTACGCGATCAGCAACGCGCTCAACGAGCACCTGGACCTGCGCAAGTCACTTTACAAGGTGCTGGACCTTCTGGCCAGCAACATCGGCATGGTGCGGGGTACCGTGACGCTGCTGGACCCGGTTCGCAACGAGATCAACATTGAGGTGGCCCACGGCATCTCCAGAACGGCCATCGAGCGGGTCAAGTATAAGGTGGGCGAGGGGATCACCGGCCAGGTGATCGAGACCGGCAAGCCCCTGGCCATCGAAAAGATCAGCCAGGAGCCCCGGTTCCTGGACCGGACGGAGGCCAGAAAGGTGCTGCATTCCGGCGAGCTGTCCTTCCTGTGCGTGCCCATCAAGCGCGACAATCAGGTGATCGGCGCCCTGAGCGTGGACCGGCCCTATGACGAGGCATATCCGCTGGAGGAGGGCGCCAAGCTGCTGTCGGTCATCGCCACCATGCTGGCCCGCCATGTGAGCAACCTGGAGACCATTCGCCTGGAAAAGGAGCGCCTCCGCGATGAGAACCGCCGCCTGAAGGACGAGCTGGAAAACAAGTACCGCATCACCAGCATCGTGGGCAACAGCAACAAGATGCGCGAGGTCTTTCAGATGACCTCCCAGGTGTCCGGCTCCAACGCCACGGTGCTGATCCGGGGCGAGAGCGGCACCGGCAAGGAGCTGGTGGCCAACTCCATCCACTACAACAGCCCGAGGGCCAAGGGGCCCTTTGTGAAGATCAACTGCGCCGCCCTGCCGCCGAACCTGATCGAAAGCGAGCTGTTCGGCCACGAAAAGGGCGCCTTCACCGGCGCCATCAAGCAGAAGCTGGGCAAGTTCGAGCTGGCCAACAAGGGCACGCTTTTTCTCGACGAGATCGGCTCCATCGGCCTGGACGTGCAGGTGAGCCTGCTGCGGGTGCTGCAGGAGCGGGAGTTCGAGCGGGTGGGCGGCCATCGCACCATAAAGACCGACGTGCGGATTGTCACGGCCACCAACAAGAACCTCGAGGAGGCCGTGGAAGAGGGCGTTTTCCGGGGGGATTTATATTATCGGCTAAACGTCTTTCCCATCTACATGCCCCCCCTGCGGGAGCGAAAGACCGACGTGCTTCTGCTGGCCGATCACTTCCTTGAAAAATACGCCAGGGAAAATGGCAAGGAGATCAAGCGGTTTTCAACGCCGGCCATCGACATGCTGATGATGTACCACTGGCCGGGGAACGTGCGGGAGCTGGAAAACTGCATCGAGCGGGCCGTGC
>JAABTE010000022.1 GCA_011390035.1 Desulfobacteraceae bacterium
ATCACGCCCATCGCCATGGAAAAGGAACTGCGCTTCGCCATCCGCGAGGGCGGCCGCACCGTGGGCGCCGGCGTTGTAAGCGAAATCATCGAGTAGAGAGATCAAGGCCATGATGATGAACACGAAAATACGTATCAGGCTCAAGGCATACGATCATAAGCTGCTGGATCAGTCCGCCATCGACATTGTGGATACCGCCAGCAAGACCGGGGCCAAGGTGGTGGGGCCGATCCCGCTGCCAACGAAGATCAACAAGGTGACGGTGCTGCGCTCCCCGCACATCGACAAGAAATCCAGGGAGCAGTTCGAGATGCGGACCCACAAGCGGCTTCTGGATATTCTGGAACCGACCCAGCAGACTGTGGACGCCTTGATGAAGCTGGATCTTTCGCCTGGCGTGGATGTGGAAATCAAACTCTAGAAAATGGGAGCTGTGAACGCCATGTGTAAAGGACTGTTGGGCAAAAAGCTGGGCATGACGGGGTTGTTCACCCCCGAGGGCCAGTATGTGCCGGTGACGATCCTCCAGGCGGGCCCCTGCGTTGTGACGCAGATCAAAACAGAGGCCAGGGACGGTTATAACGCCCTTCAGCTCGGCTTCTCCGAAAAGAAGCCGGAGCGGGTCAACCGTCCCCGGCGGGGCCATATGCGCAAGGCGGGCGAAGCCTGCTTCGCTCACCTGCGGGAAGTGCCGGTGGAAAACCCGGATGATTACAGCCTCGGGCAGGCCATCAATGTGGATATTTTCGAAATCGGCGAGCGCCTTCGGGTGAGCGGCCGTACCAAGGGACGCGGCTTTTCGGGCGTTATCAAGCGCCACGGCTTCAGCGGCGGACGGGAGACCCACGGCAGCATGTGCCACCGGATTCCCGGCTCCATCGGCTGCAGCGCCTGGCCAAGCCGGGTGATGAAGGGCAAGCGAATGCCCGGTCAGTACGGCAACGCCATGCAGACGGTCCGCAATCTGCAGATCGTCGATATCCGCCCCGAGGAGAACCTCATTCTGGTCAAGGGCGCCGTTCCCGGCGCGGAATCCGGCCTTGTGACGATTCACAAGACCGATAAGAATAAATAAGCGAATTGGGGCGGGTTAAGGATATGGCTGTCGTAGATGTGATCAACAGTAAGGGCGAGAACGTGTCTCAGGTGGAGCTTTCCGACGCGATATGGGGCGTGGAGGTCAAACCGGGCGTTCTGCACGAAGTGGTGACGATGCAGTTGGCGAGCCGAAGGGCGGGAACCGCGTCCGTCAAGCACCGGGGCGATGTCAAGGGCAGCACGCGCAAACTTTTCCGCCAGAAAGGCACCGGAAGGGCGCGCCGGGGGGATATCAAGTCCCCTCTGCTGCGGGGCGGAGGCTCCGTGTTTGGCCCGTCGCCCAGATCCTATGATTACAAGGTGCCCAAAAAGGTTCGCCGATTGGCGCTGAAAATGGCCCTGAGCAGCAAGCTGAGGGATCAGCAACTGACGGTTCTCGACGGATTCGACCTGGATCGCGCCAAGACGCGGGACTTCGTGGCCGTTCTGAAGAACCTGGACAAGCGCCAGGCGCTGGTGGTGGTGGACGGCCGGGACGAGACCCTGGAGCTTTCCTCCCGCAACGTGCCGGGCGTGAAGGTGCTGCGGACCGAGGGCCTCAATGTTTACGATGTTCTCAAGTACCGGGATCTGATCCTGCTTGAGAATTCGCTCAAGGCGATAGAGGGGAGGCTGCTGGCATGATAAGCTACGAGATTATCAGGCGGCCGCTGATTACGGAAAAGACGACCCGTCAGCGGGAGCAGAACAATCAGTTCTCCTTCGAGGTGGACCGTCGGGCGAATCGTGTGGAAATCCGCCGGGCGGTGGAGCAGATCTTCAACGTCCAGGTGTCGGATGTCCGAACGGTTTCCGTGAAGGGAAAGGTCAAGATGCGTGGCCGGATCGCCGGAAAGCGGCGGGACTGGAAAAAGGCCATCGTGACCCTGATGCCCGGACAGCGGATCGACTTCTTTGAGGGAGCATAAATAAAGCGATATTGCGAGGGACGGAAGCATGGCAATCAGAAAGACAAAACCGACATCCGCCGGTCGTCGGTTCCAGCGGTACTCCTCATTCGACGAGATCACCAAAAAGGAGCCCGAAAAGGGGCTGCTGGAGACCCAGAGCAAGAAGGCCGGCCGGAACGTGAATGGCCGCATCACTGCGCGCCATCGGGGCGGCGGACACAAGCGGCATTACCGAATCATCGATTTCAAGCGAGACAAGCTTGGCATTCCGGCCAAGGTGGCCGCCATCGAATATGATCCGAACCGCAGCGCCCGCATCGCTTTGCTCTACTATGTGGACGGGGAGAAGCGGTATATCATCGCTCCGGTGGATCTGAAGGTGGGCGACCCGGTGATGGCGGGGGCCGGCGCGGACATCAAGCCCGGCAACTCAATGCCCCTGGTCAACATTCCCCTTGGAACGCACATTCACAACATCGAATTGCGCATCGGCAAGGGCGGCCAGATCGTGCGAAGCGCCGGCGCGTTTGCCCAGCTTATGGCCAAGGAAGGCCGGTACGCGCTGGTGAAACTGCCCTCCGGCGAGGTTCGGATGGTGCTGGCCAACTGTCAGGCCACCATCGGACAGGTGGGCAACGTGATTCATGAGAATCTGCATTACGGAAAGGCCGGTCGGAAGCGGTGGCTGGGCAGGCGGCCCCGGGTTCGCGGCGTGGCCATGAACCCCGTGGATCATCCCATGGGCGGCGGCGAGGGCCGCTCCTCGGGCGGGCGGCATCCCTGCACGCCCTGGGGCAAGCCCACCAAGGGGTATCGCACTCGGAAGAACAAAACCAGTGATCGATATATTGTCAAAAGGCGGACAAAGTAAAGGTAAGGAAAAGCAATGCCACGGTCATTAAAAAAGGGTCCGTTTGTTGATTTGAAGCTAATGCGGAAAGTCGCGGTGGCGCAGGACACGCGCAGCAACAAGGTGGTCAAGACCTGGTCCCGGCGCTCAACGATTATTCCGGAGATGGTGGGCATTACGCTGGCGGTTCACAACGGGCGCAAATTCGTGCCGGTGTTCGTGACGGAGAACATGGTGGGACACAAGCTTGGCGAATTTTCGCCGACCCGCACATTTTACGGTCACGCCGGCGATAAAAAATCGAAGCTCAAGAAATAACGACGCCGCGGCGATCGACAAATCTTGGAACAGGGGTGTCTGTCATGGAGGTAAGAGCTGTATTGAAGTATGCGCGGATTTCGCCTCAGAAAATTCGCATGCTGGTGGATGCCGTGAAGGGTCAGCCGGTGGAGCGGGGTCTGAATATGTTGAAATTCATGCCCCAGAAGGCGGCCGGCATTGTGGAGAAGTTGGTGCGCTCAGCGGTCGCCAACGCCGACCAGCGTTCGGGAATCGATGTGGATTCCCTGGTGATTCGGAATATCACGGCGGATAACGGCCCCATGCTGAAGCGCTTTCGGGCCCGCGCCAGAGGCAGGGGGACGCGGATACTCAAGAGAACATCTCACATCACGGTGATTTTGGCTGAGGATTCGGTCTAATTACAAGGAGGAAAAGAGCTTGGGCCAGAAAGTAAATCCAATCGGATTGAGACTCGGTATTGTTAAAACCTGGGACTCCCGCTGGTATGCGGACAAAAAGTATGCGGATTACATCTATGAAGATCAGAAGATCCGCAAGTTCATCAAGGATAAGCTGTTCCATGCCGGTATTTCCAGGATAGAGATCGAACGATCGTCCAAGCGCGTCAGACTGCGGATCTATACGGCCAGACCCGGCATCGTGATCGGGAAGAAGGGTTCCGAAATCGAGCTTCTGAAAAAGGATCTGGAGAAGATGATCGACCATGAGGTACTCATCGATATCCAGGAAGTGCGAAAGCCGGAAATCGACGCGCAACTGGTTGCCGAAAACGTGGCGCAGCAGATCGTGCGCCGGGTTGCCTTCCGCCGCGCCATGAAGCGGGCCGTGTCCTCATCCATGCGCTTTGGCGCCAAGGGCATCAAGATCATCTGCTCCGGCCGGCTGGGCGGGGCGGAAATGGCCCGCACCGAATGGTATCGGGAGGGCCGCGTTCCCCTGCATACCCTTCGGGCGGACATCGATTACGGATTCGCTGAAGCCAAAACAACCTACGGCACCGTCGGCGTGAAGGTTTTCATCTTTAAGGGCGAAGTGCTGAAAAAGGATGTCTTGGAAGCGGCCGCCGGGCGGCAGCGGTAGCGCGGGACGCGATAAAAGCGCCCGCGGCGCGACGGCCGCTTGTGAGATAGACATGAAAGGATACTTATGCTCAGTCCGAAAAAGGTCAAGTTTCGTAAGCAACAGAAGGGGAGAATGAAGGGCGTGGCCTTCCGGGGATCGAGCCTGAATTTTGGCGAGTTCGGTTTGCAGGCCATCGAATGCGGACGGATCAGCTCAAAGCAGATCGAGGCCGCTCGAATCGCCATGACGCGCCATGTGAAGCGTGGCGGGAAAATGTGGATTCGGATTTTTCCGGACAAGCCGTTCACCAAAAAGCCGGCGGAAGTTCGAATGGGAAAGGGAAAGGGCGCGCCCGAGGGCTGGGTCGCCGTTATCAGGCCCGGTCGCGTCCTGTATGAGATGGAAGGGGTGCCCCGGGAGCTGGCCAGGGAGGCGTTGCGCCTGGCTTCCCACAAGCTGCCCCTCAAAACCCGGTTCATTGAAAGGGGGGAGGCGGCATGAAAATCGGTGAAATCAGGGAGATGACGGCGGAAGAAATACAAGAGAAGCTGCGCTCGCTTAGAGAGGAGCTTTTCAATATGCGATTTCAGCATGGCATCGGCCAATTGGAAAATCCGAAGAAGATGTTCCATGCCCGCAAGGATATCGCGCGTCTCGAGACGGTGATGAGCCAACTGACCTTGGAAAACAAGCAAGCGTGAAACGGATACGGCCATGAAAACGAGAGGAATCAAGCGGCAGTTGGTTGGAACGATCGTCTCTGATCGCATGGACAAGACAGTGGTTGTCCTGGTTGAAAGGCTGGTCAAGCACCGCTTTTACCATAAGTTCATGCGTCGGCGCGCCAGATACGCGGCCCACGACGAGAGCAACAACTGCAAGGTGGGGGACAAGGTCGTCATCACGGAATCGCGACCTTTGAGCAAAACCAAAAAATGGCGGGTGGCCAGCATCCTGGAAAAAGCTGTTTAAGCCAGTGAGGATATTGGAATATGATTCAGGCAGAATCCAGATTGACGGTGGCGGACAACTCAGGCGCCAAGGTGCTATATTGCATCAAGGTGCTCGGGGGCTCCCGCAGGCGATATGCCCGGATTGGGGATATCATCGTCGTATCGGTGAAGGAGGCGATTCCCAACGCGAAGGTCAAAAAGGGGGATGTGCTCAAGGCCGTCGTCGTCCGAACCAAAAAGGAACTTCGCAGGCCCGATGGCTCCTATATCCGTTTCGACGATAACTCGGCGGTATTGATCAACGCGCACAGGGAGCCCATCGGCACGCGCATCTTCGGGCCCGTGGCAAGGGAACTGCGGGCAAGGCGCTTTATGAAGATTATTTCACTGGCGCCGGAGGTTCTATGAGAGCAAACACGCATTTGAAAAAAGACGACACGGTCAAGGTGATCACCGGAAAGGACAAGGGAAAGATTCGCAAGGTCCTTCGCATCGTCTATAAGAAAAACCGTGTTTTGGTGGAAAAGGTCAATATCGTCAAGCGCCACACGCGGCCCAACGCTCAGATGAAACAGGGCGGCATCGTTGAAACCGAGGCGCCGATTCATCTGTCGAACGTGATGCTGATGTGCAAGCACTGCAACGCTCCCGTAAGAATAAAGATGACTTGGCTGGACGACGGGAAGAAAGTGCGCGTCTGCGGCAAGTGCAATGAGATCATCGACAGCTGAAAAGGTTGATGGGTGAGGGAGATTGTCATGTCGGAACTGAAGCAATACTATGAGCAGACTGTCGCGCCCGGGCTGAGGGAGACCTTTGGCTATAAAAACGCCATGGAAATCCCCAAGCTGGAAAAGATCGTTCTGAACATGGGGCTGGGCGAGGCGATACAGAATATCAAGCTGATCGAGTCGGCCACGGAGGAGTTGAAGATGATCGCCGGCCAGAAGCCGGTGGTTACCCGGGCGAAGAAATCGATCGCGGCCTTCAAGCTGCGGGAGGGCATGCCCATCGGATGCATGGTCACGCTGCGTCGGGCCCGGATGTACGACTTTTTCACAAAGCTCGTGGGCATCGCGCTGCCCCGCGTGCGGGATTTTCGCGGCATCTCGGGAAAAGCCTTTGACGGGAGGGGAAACTATTCCCTCGGCGTCAAGGAGCATATTATCTTCCCCGAGATCGATTACGACAAGATCGATCGGATCAAGGGGATGAACATATCCATCGTGACAACGGCCAAAACCGATGCGGAAGGCAAGGAGTTATTGCGGCTGCTCGGAATGCCGTTTCGCAATTAAGGATTCACAAGGAGGCGGAGTTGGCGAAAAAAGCGCTTAGGGAAAAGGCCAAGGCGGAGCCCAAGTTCAAGGTCAGGGAGTATAACCGCTGCCCCTTGTGCGGCAGGCCAAGGGCTTTTATCAGGAAATTCGGGATTTGCAGAATATGCTTTCGGAACCTTGCCTCCGAGGGCAAGCTTCCCGGCGTGATCAAATCCAGTTGGTAGCGGCAGCATTGGAAGCGGTTATGAAAATACGGATGAACGGAGAAGACGACCATGTCGATGAGTGATCCCATTGCGGATATGTTGACCCGGATTCGAAACGCGGGAAAGGCCAAATTCAACAGCGTCGATATCCCCGGAGCGAAGCTCAAGGTCGAGATCGCCAAGGTGCTCAAGGACGAGGGATATATTCGGAATTATAAGTTCGCGAAGGATGGCAAGCAGGGCATCCTGCGGGTTTACCTGAAGTATGACGGCCCCGTCAGCGCGATCTTCAAGCTTGAGCGAGTGAGCAGGCCGAGCAGGCGGGTCTACAGGAAGAGCAAGGACATCACCCCGGTATACAACGGTACCGGAATCGCCATTCTGTCCACCTCTCGGGGGCTGATGACGGACAAGCGGGCCCGTCGGGAGAATGTGGGCGGCGAGGTGCTGTGCAACATCTGGTAACGAGGAGATCAAGATGTCTCGAGTTGGAAAAAAACCGATCCCGATTCCCGTTGGCACGAAGGTGACCTACAAGGACCGTGAGATCGTCGTGGAGGGGCAGAAGGGAAAACTGTCGCGATCGATCCACCCGATGGTGGATCTGATGATATCGGATGACAGAATCAATGTCACGATGGAAAAGGACGATAAGAAAACCCACGCGCTGCAGGGTTTGACACGCAGCCTGGTGGCCAATATGGTGACCGGCGTCAGCGAGGGGTTTCAACGCGCGCTTGAGATCAATGGCATCGGGTATCGCTCCGAGGTGAGCGGCAACACGATCATTTTCAATCTCGGCTATTCCCATCCGATCCACTTCAATATCCCAAAGGGTATCGAGGTGGCGCTGGAAAAGAACAATGTTTTGAAACTGTCCGGCATCGACAAGGAGTTGCTGGGGCATACGGCGGCGTCGATTCGGCGGCTGCGGCCACCGGAACCCTACAAGGGCAAGGGCATCAAGTACCAGGAAGAATATATTCAACGCAAGGCCGGAAAGACCGGAACCAAATAAGGATCTTAAAGACCATGGCTTCAGTGAATTCCAAAAAAGAGTCGCGGCTGAAAAGAAAGAAGCGCATCCGGAAAAAGGTCCAGGGGACAACGGATCGGCCGCGCCTGAGCGTTTTCAGAAGCGCCCGACATATCTATGCCCAGGTCATCGACGATGGCGCCGGACTCACCATCGCCGCAGCTTCCACCGTGGAGCCCGCCGTCAGGGAACTGCCGGCCTTCGACAGCAAGACCGCCAAGGCGGTCCATGTGGGCAAGCTTTTGGCGGAGCGTGCGCGGGAAAAAGGCGTGAACAAGGTGGTTTTCGATCGGAACGGCTTCATCTATCATGGCAGGGTCAAGGCCCTGTCGGAGGGCGCCCGGGAGGGCGGCCTCGATTTTTAGCCGATGGGCTTGTATTTCAGGATCCGATGATCAACTAACGAAGGAGGAAGTCCCTTGTTCAAGCAAGATACGTCAGACGATAGTCAACTCATAGACAAGGTAGTCCACATCAACCGCGTGGCCAAGGTGGTCAAGGGCGGCCGTCGGTTCAGCTTCAGCGCCATTGTGGTGGTGGGCGACGGGTCCGGCTCCGTCGGTTTCGGACTGGGAAAGGCCGGCGAGGTGCCGGAGGCCATCCGAAAGGGCGTGGAAAAGGCCAAGAAGAACATGATCACCGTTCCCCTTGTGGAAGGCACCATCCCCTTTGAGGTTGTGGGACGGTTCGGCGCAGGAAGGGTCATGCTGAAGCCGGCCTCCGAGGGAACGGGCGTGATCGCCGGCGGCGCCGTTCGGGCCGTGCTCGAGGCGGTGGGGGTGCAGAACATCCTGACAAAGTGCATGGGCACCAACAACCCGCACAACGTGGTCAAGGCCACCCTTTCCGGCCTCGCCGCGCTCCAGAGCAGGGAGTCGGTGGCGGCCCGAAGGGGAAAGCGGGTCGAGGAACTTTAGGCGGCTCCTGATCGACAGGGAGGAAATGCGATGCTGAAGATAACACTTGTAAAGAGCATGATCGGGAGACCCGAGAAACACCGCAAGGTCTTGCGGGGGATGGGGTTGACCAAGATGAACCGGACCGTGATCCTTCAGGACACCCCCAGCATTCGGGGGATGGCCAACGCGGTATCCCACCTCTTGAAAATCGAGGAGGTTAACGATGCAACTTCATGATCTCAAGCCCACGCCCGGGGCAAAAAAGAACCGCAAGCGGGTGGGGCGGGGGGTTGGCTCCGGCCACGGCAAGACGTCCGGCAGGGGCTCCAAGGGCCAGAATGCGCGCTCCGGCGGCGGCGTCCGTCCCGGTTACGAGGGCGGCCAGATGCCAATTCACCGGCGCCTGCCTAAGCGGGGCTTCACCAACATATTCAAGAACGTGGTCCAGGTTATCAACATCCGGGACCTGGCCCGGTTTGAATCCGGCGCCGAAATCGATGAGGCCGCGCTGCGGGAAGCCGGCCTGGTAAAGGGGCGCTTCGACGCCATCAAGCTGCTGTCCATCGGCGACATCAGCGTGCCGATGACCATCCGCCTGGACATGGCGTCCAGGGCCGCGCGGGAAAAGATCGAGGCGGCCGGCGGCCGGGTTGAGCTTCAGGGCGCGGGGGAGGCAACGGCCGCGCGGGCGCCTGAACAAGCGCCGGACGAGGCATAGGCATGGTCGGAAGCGGCTTTCAGAACATATTCAAGATACCCGAGCTGAAGCGGCGCATTTTATATACACTCGCGCTGCTTTCCGTCTATCGGGTCGGCGTGCATGTGCCCACGCCCGGCATAGACGCGGCCGCCCTTTCCCAGTATTTCGTTCGGGCCAAGGGGACGCTGCTGGGTCTGTTCGACATGTTCTCCGGCGGTGCGCTGGAGCAGATGTCGGTTTTCGCCCTGGGCATCATGCCTTACATCAGCGCCTCTATCATTCTCCAACTTCTGACCGTGGTGATCCCGCACCTGGAGCGGCTGTCCAAGGAGGGCGAGCAGGGCCGGAAGAAGATCACCCAGTACACGCGGTACGGCACGGTGGTTCTCAGCATCATCCAGGGGTTCGGCATCAGCTTCGGCCTGGAGTCGATGTCCGCCCCGGGCGGCGCTCCCGTTGTCATCGACGCGGGCTGGACCTTCCGGCTGATGACGGTAATCACCCTGACGGCCGGCACCGCCTTTATCATGTGGCTGGGCGAGCAGATCACCGAGCGGGGCATCGGAAACGGGATCTCGCTGATCATATTCGCGGGCATCGTGGCGCAAATGCCGGTGGCCATCGGAAACACCTTCCGGCTGCTGTCCACGGGCGAGATGGGGATCTTTCTGGTTCTGATCCTGATGACGCTGATGGTGGCGGTGATCGGGGTAATCGTCTTCGTGGAGCAGGGACAGAGGCGGATTCCGGTGCAGTACGCAAAGCGCGTGGTGGGCCGGCGGATGTACGGGGGGCAAAGCACGCATCTGCCCCTGAAGATCAACACGTCCGGCGTGATTCCGCCCATCTTCGCCT
Source organism: Desulfobacteraceae bacterium (assembly GCA_011390035.1). Lineage (GTDB taxonomy): Bacteria > Desulfobacterota > Desulfobacteria > Desulfobacterales > JAABSP01 > JAABTE01. Next base: position 10,133 of record JAABTE010000022.1, read on the forward strand.
CCTCGATCATCATGTTCCCGGCCACGCTGGCCAGCTTCATCCAGGTGCCGTGGATGCAGGCGGTGGCCGAGTCCATGCGGCCGGGCAGCCTGATGTATGAAACGCTGTTCGTCGGTTTCATCTTTTTCTTCTGCTATTTTTACACGGCGGTTACCTTCAATCCCGTGGATGTCGCGGAGAACATGAAGAAGCACGGCGGGTACATTCCGGGAATCCGGCCGGGCAAGCGGACGGCCGATTACATTGACCGGGTGCTAACCCGCATCACCCTGGGCGGAGCGATTTATGTCTCCGCCGTGTGCGTGCTGCCTTCATTGTTGATAACGCGGTTCAATGTTCCCTTCTATTTCGGCGGCACGGCGCTGCTGATCGTGGTCGGCGTGGCCATCGACACCGTGGCTCAGATGGAGTCGCACATGATAACGCGCCATTACGAGGGCTTTCTCAAAAAGAGCGGCGGCCGGATCAAGGGACGGCGATGACAACGAAATCACGCGGCAGGATGGGAGGTTGACGCATGGCAAAGGAAGAGCCGATTAAGGTACAGGGGACGGTGGTGGAAACCCTTCCCAACGCGATGTTCAAGGTTGAACTGGAAAACGGGCATAAGATCCTGGCCCATATATCCGGGAAGATGCGCATGCATTTTATCAAGATTCTGCCGGGCGACACCGTCACCGTGGAGCTTTCGCCATACGATCTCTCCAGGGGCCGCATCACCTACAGGGCAAAATAAGGCAAGGAGCGTATATCGAAAATGAAAGTCAGGGCATCCGTTAAAAAGATATGCAGCAATTGCAAGATCATCCGGAGACGGGGTGTGGTGCGGATCATCTGCAAGAACAAAAGACATAAACAGCGGCAAGGATAGGAGGACAGGCTTTGGCGAGAATTGCTGGCGTAGATTTACCGAGGCAGAAGCGAGTCGAGATCGGACTGACCTATATTTATGGGATCGGCCGCACCACGTCGCGTCATATCCTCGAAAAGCTCAATATCAGTCCGGACGTTAAGACGGATGACCTGAGCGCCGAGCAGATCAATGACATCCGGAAGGTGATCGACGGGGGGTACAAGGTCGAAGGAGAGCTCAGAACCGAGATCTCCATGAACATCAAGCGATTGATGGATCTGGGGTGTTATCGCGGGCTGCGTCATCGGAAGGGGCTTCCGGTGAATGGTCAGCGAACAAGCACCAACGCGAGGACTCGAAAAGGTCCCAGGAGGGCCGCCGTCAAGAAAAAGGGCGGCGCCAAGAAGAAATAAGACAATTCCTTTCGGAGACAGGATAGATGCCGAGAAAGAGCCGACCGAAGAAGAAGGAAAAAAAGAATATCGTAACCGGGGTGGTCCACATCCAGTCCACGTTCAACAACACGATCATCACCATCACAGACCCGGGGGGAAACATCGTGTCATGGTCCAGCTCGGGCGTTCAGGGCTTCAAGGGGTCGCGCAAGAGTACGCCCTTTGCCGCCCAGATGGCGGCCGAGGACGCCGCCAAGAAGGCCATGGATCATGGGATGAAGAACGTGGAGGTATATGTGAAGGGGCCCGGCGCGGGACGAGAATCCGCAATCCGCTCGCTTCAGGCGGTGGGATTCAACGTGCTGATGATAAAGGACGTAACCCCCATCCCCCACAATGGATGCAGACCGCCCAAGCGGCGTCGCGTATAGCTAAATTCACAGGAGGAAAACGAGTTGGCACGATACAGAGATTCTGTTTGCAGGTTATGCCGCCGCGAAAACATGAAGCTGTTTTTGAAGGGAGACCGCTGTTATTCGGATAAATGCGCGTTCGACCGCAGGGGCTATCCGCCCGGTCAGCACGGCCAGAGGCGGCGCGGCAAGATATCGGACTACGGGGTTCAGCTTCGGGAGAAGCAGAAGGTCAAGCGGATTTACGGGCTGTCGGAGAAGCAGTTTCACCTGTTTTTCGAGCGCTCGGATCAGAAGAAGGGAATTACCGGCACCAACCTGCTGGTTTCCCTCGAGCGCCGGCTGGACAACGTGGTGTATCGGCTTGGGTTCGTCAATTCCCGGACCCAGGGCCGCCATTTCGTCCGTCACGGCCACTTTTTGGTGAACGGAAAGAAGGTGGACATCCCGTCCTACCTGGTGGACATCAGCGATGTTGTGGAAGTGCGGGAGAAAAGCCGCAACATTCTGGCCATTACCGATGCCGTTGAGGCGGTGGTGCGCAGGGGCGTTCCTCCCTGGCTGGAGCTGGAGAAGGATCAATTGCGGGGCGGGGTGAAGGCGTTCCCGGCGCGCGAGGACCTGACCATGCCGATGCAGGAGCAACTTATCGTCGAGCTGTACTCCAAGTAGCGCCCATGGAGGGCGCTTTCGGGGCCCGTGAGCAGCGGCGTTTGGCGGAATACGACCGGCAGGCGGTCATCGAAGGCCCGCGGAAAATCGATGGGCCTTTTGAATTTAGTGTCTGCAAGCCGTTACCGGCCTCATTCGGATGCCGGAAACGGGCGGCAGCCAAATATATCGGAGCATATTCATGTCGTCAAATGAGCTGATGTACATGAACTGGCAGGAAATGATCAGGCCTGGCAAGGTTCATGTTGAAGAAAGCACTCCCTCCTACGGAAAATTCGTATGCGAGCCTTTTGAGCGCGGCTTCGGAATCACCATCGGCAATTCACTGAGACGGATCATTCTGTCCTCTCTGTACGGCGCGGCCATCGTGGCGGTCAAGTTCGACTCGGTAATGCATGAGTTTTCCGCGGTGCCGGGCGTCATGGAGGACGTATCGGAAATCATCCTCAATCTGAAGGAAGTCCGTCTGAAGGTGTTCGATCCGACGCCGCGGACCATCCGTCTGGATGCAAAAGGAACCGGGGAGGTAAAGGCCGGAGACCTTATCAGCGATGATGGGCGGGTGGAGATCCTCAATCCGGATCAACGCATCGCCACGCTTTCGGAAGACGGCGCGCTGAAAATGATCATGACGGTCAAGGTGGGCAAGGGCTACTCCCTGTCCGAGGACAACAAGGATGAAAACGCGCCGGTGGGCACCATTCCCATCGACGCGGTCTTCTCCCCCATCAAGAAGGTCAACTATGTGGTGGGCAACGCCCGGGTCGGGCAGATGACCGACTACGACAAGCTGACGATGGAGATATGGACAGACGGAAGCGTCAGTCCCGAGGATGCCATGGCTTTTGCCGCCAAGATCCTCAAGGATCAGATGACTATCTTCATCAATTTCGACGAGGAAAAGGAACCGGAGCCGGAAAAGAAGGCGGAGGAGGAGGAAAGAACTCCCTTCAATGAAAATCTGTACCGGAGCGTCGAGGAGCTGGAGCTGTCCGTCCGGAGCGCCAACTGCCTGAAGAACGCCGATATAAACAAGATCTATCAGTTGGTGAGCAAAACCGAGTCGGAGATGCTGAAGACAAAGAACTTCGGCAGAAAATCGCTCAACGAGATAAAGGAAGTTCTAAGCGAAATGGGACTTTCCCTGGGCATGAAGCTTGACGGTTTCGTCCCGCCGGAAGAGGACCAGGAGGAAGGAGATTAACAGGGCCAATGAGACATCGCAATGCCGGAGCAAAGCTGGGTCGCACCACGAGTCACAGGAAGGCCATGTTTCGCAACATGGTCACCTCTATCTTGAAACATGAGCGAATCCGCACCACAGATGCCAAGGCGAAGGCCATTCGCGGCTGGGTGGATCATTTGATCACCCTGGCCAAGCGGGGCGATCTGCATGCCCGTCGCCAGGCGCTGGCCATCGTGCGGGAGAAGGCCGTCGTTCACCGGCTGTTTGACGAGGCGCCCGGTAAATTCGGGTCCATGTCCGGCGGTTACACCCGGGTGATCAAGGAAGGGATTCGAAAAGGGGACGCGGCCCCCATGTCCATCATCGAGCTGGTGACCGCCGGGGAGACCCTCCGAAAGAAGGCTTCCAAAAAGCCTGCGGCTGCCAAAACCGCGACGCCGACCGCCGCCGCGGAATCCACAAAGAGCGCCGCTCCCCAGGCCGCCAGTCCGTTACAGAAGGCGTCGACGGCGCCGGAAGCGGAGACCGTAGCGCCGGGGGCGGATACCGAAACGCCGGAAGCGAAGGTCGAAACGCCGGAACCCCCGGCGCAGGCGGCGCCGGGAGCCGATGCCGCGGCGGCCGAGACATCCGGGGCGGGGGAAGCGGCTGCGGCTGCCGCCCGGGCCGGGGAGACGGCGGGGGAAGCCGGCCCCGAGGCGGGCGATCCCGAGACGAAGCCGGAGCATAAGCCGGAGCATAAGCCGGAGGATAAAACGGACGCCGGGTCCTGATACGGTCCCGAGCCGGTACCGGAAAAAAGCCCTGTCGCATGGGTCAAGCCCGCGGGACAGGGCTTTTTTTAGCGCGGGCGGGGGGCTGTTTCATGGCGAAGCGTTAAATCGCTGAAAGGATGAAGGGAGGATACCGATGCTGGAATCCATTCCGATCATGGTCAACGGCCTTCCCGGAAAGATGGCCGAAGGCGTTGTGGAACGCGCCATTGCCGACAGTCGCTTCCGGGTCGCGCCCCTTTCCCTCACCGGTCCGGACATCGCTGATCCGGACTGCGTGGTCGGGGGGCTGCGGTTTCGACTGATCCGGCCCGAGGACCGGCGGGCGGCCCTCGTTGCGGGCGAGATGCCGGACGAGGAATGCGTCATGGTGGATTTCACGCATCCTTCCGCCGTCAACGACAACGCCGAATTCTACAGCCGCCATGGCTACTGGTTTGTCATGGGCACCACCGGCGGCGATAGAAAAGCCCTGGTGGAGACGGTGACCGGCGGGAGCGTTTCCGCCGTCATCGCCCCCAACATGGCCAAGCAGATCGTGGGGCTCCAGGCCATGATGGCCTGGGGGGCGGCCACCTTTCCCGGTCTTTTCGACGGATACCGTCTCTGCGTCCGCGAGAGCCATCAGCGGGGAAAGGCCGATACCAGCGGAACCGCCAAGGCCATGGTGGAATATTTCAACCGGATGGGCCTGGATTTTTCCCCGGATCAGATCGAAAAGGAGCGGGACCCCCAGCGGCAGGCCGCCGAGTGGGGGGTGCCCGAGGCCTATCTGACCGGCCACGGCTGGCACACCTACACCATTGATTCACCGGACGAAACCGCCCGCTTCGTGATACAGCACAACATCAACGGCCGGGATATCTACGCCCGGGGCACACTGGACGCCATCGCCTATCTGGACGGCATGCGGCGGCGGGATCAGGCGGGGCGGGTCTTTTCCATGATCGACGTACTCAAGGGGACGGAATGATGGCGGCCGTTAGGACAGATTCAGGGACAGGTCCCCGGACAAGTTCAGGGACAGATCCCCTGACAGCTATCAGGACAGGCCAACAGTCAGGTCCACAGTCAGGCGGCAAATGGAAAATCCTGGTGATCGCCATGGCGGTGGCCGCGGCGATGCTCTTCCAGCTCATCCCGGCGGTTGTCCTGGCCGATGAAGAATACCCCGGCCCCGAATGGAAGGACGCCCCAAATCCGCTCGCCTCGCCGG
>JAABTE010000224.1 GCA_011390035.1 Desulfobacteraceae bacterium
TGGATGGCCGGGAATACTGACAACAGCGAATCGGAAAAACGAGGTGTAAATGAAAACGGATGCCCCGGCCGAGCTGGAGGCGCTCCGGGAGCGAATCGATGCCATCGATGAGCGGATCGTGAGGCTGCTGGCCGACCGTCGGAAGGTGGTGGAGGATGTGGTGGCCCTGAAAAAAGCCCGGAACATGGCGGTTTATCATCCGGCCCGGGAAGAAGACCTGATCTCCCGGCGGCGCCAGCAGGCCAGGGCCTCGGGGCTCGATCCGGATTTCGTGGAGGAGCTGTACCGCGCCATCCTGCGCGGCAGCCGGGTCTGCCAGACGCGGACCATGGCCTTAAAGGGGCTGCGGCCGGGGGCCGTGGCGCTGATGGTGGGCGGCCGCGGGGCCATGGGCCGGTATTTTGCCAGGTGCTTCTCGGAGGCCGGATACGTCGCGCGCGTTCTGGACCGGGACGACTGGCCCAACGTGGCAAAGCTGTGCCGGGGCGTGGATCTGGCCATCATCGGCGTGCCCATCGACCAGACGGCCGCGGTGGCCCAGGCCCTGGGTCCCCATCTGCCAGAAACCGCCGTGCTGGCGGACATCACCAGCATAAAGGCCCGCCCCCTGGCCGCCATGATGGCCGCCCACCCCGGCCCGGTGCTGGGCCTGCACCCGCTGTTCGGCCCCACGCCCTCTTCCCTGGACAAGCAGATCATCGCCGCCACGCCGGGCCGTCATCCGGACGCCTGCGCCTGGGTGCTGGACCAGTTCGCCGCATGGGGCGCCGTCATCGTCACGGCATCGGCCGAAGAGCATGACACGGTGATGGACATCGTTCAGGCCCTGCGCCATTTTGCCACCTTCGCCTTCGGCAGCTTCCTTGCGGGCCGCCGGGTGGACCTGGCCCGGACCCTGGAGTTTTCCAGCCCCATCTACCGGCTGGAGCTGGGGATGGTGGGCCGCCTGTTCGCCCAGGACCCGGGGCTGTACCGGGAGATCATCTTTGCCTCCCCGGAGCGCCGGGAGCTGCTGAGGGACTACGCGCGCGCCATGAGCGAGAACCTTTCGATGGTGGAAACGGGCGACAAGGCCCGGTTCCAGGCTGAGTTTGAAAAGGTCGCCGAGTGGTTCGGCCCCTTCAGCGACCAGGCCATGCGGGAGAGTACCTATATTATCGATAAGCTGATTGAGCGGTTCTGATGGCCTGAATCAATCCCGCAGCGCCCGCCACTCCTGAACCCATGGCACGCCCAGATACCCCTCCCGCACCGTTAAAACCACAGGCCGGCCCGCCATATAGGGTCCGCCGGATCGGGGCCGGCTGAAGCCCGCGGTGGCCCGGCCGTCGAGGGTGAAGCGGACCTTCTTTCCGCCCTTTCCCGCCGAATAGACCTCCCGGATCACGGCCGGCTGATCCGCGGCCGGTGATATGTCCATGAAGCCGTTCACAAAATTGAACCCGCCCATCAGGATCAGAAAGAAGGCGGGCCACGCCAGCAGCATGGCAAGGCCGGCGGTGTTGTGCCGGTCCGTCCGGTGGCGGGTGGTCAGCCAGATGATCAGGATGTAGCCGAAGGCAAGGCCCCCCCAGAAGGGCGCGGCGCGGACCGCCACGGGCGCGAAGGCGGGAAATAGCGGCGGGTAGTGGATGTCGGCGATGATCCAGAGCGCGAAGCCGGCCGGCATAAGGACCAGAAGGGGCGCTGCCAGCCGGGTTTGAAGGGCGCCGCCCGTCAGGCTGTCATCGTACCGGCTCCCGGTGGCCTTCCGGATGATGGGGTAAAAGGCGGCCGCGGTTCGGAGGCTGTCATCGAAATCGGCCACCGCCACCGGCTCGCCACGGCCCAGGCGGCGGGTGAGGCTCAGGCCGTCCCGGCCGCTTGCGAGTCGCTCCGCCGCGCCGTCGAACATCTCCATAAGCCACTGGCGCGTCTGAGCGTCTGCGAAGACCCGGCTCGCCGATCCGGGATGGGCCGTGTCGATCTGGAACCGCTGGTCGAAGTGCCGGTCTCCGGTGATCACCGGCCGCGTCAGGCCCAGGCCGGCGCAGAGGCGGTCATAGAAATTTTTCCGCCGGAGGGTAAAGACCAGGCCGGCGTTTTTCGGAATCGTGACGGTGAAGGCCGGCGGCACATTTTTGTTCGGCGGCCGGTAGGCGCAGGAAAAGGGAATGCCGTCGCGCCTTCCGGCGATGGTCATTGCAAGGTCCCGGCCCCTTCCGCGGGGCGTCAGGCGGGTGGCTTCCGCCAGTTCCGCCATGGCGCCGGCCGCGCCGCCGGCGTGGTGGCGGATAAGGATGACGACCAAGATAATCGTGATCAGAAAAACAACCGCGCTGATGGCAAGAACGACGTGAAGCATCGGACAATGGCTCCCTTTTTAATTTTAAAAATATTCCTTGACAAATTCCCGCCGAGGCCGCATCATTAACCGAGTTTGGCCCGCTGCTACTGGTGGGCCGGTTTCATTGTGGAGGGCCATCCATTTTTCATGTCTTTCGACAAGTGGCAACCCGAAATAAGAAACACATCTACATATCACTATTTTTTTTGTAAGGAAGGTGTCACTTTGAAGACAGGCGTTGTGAAATGGTTCAATGAGAAAAAGGGTTTCGGCTTCATCTCCCAGGAAGATGGGCCGGATGTCTTTGTCCACTATTCGGCGATCAAGGGTGCCGGCTTCAAGACCCTCAACGAGGGTAGCCGCGTCACCTTCGACGTGGAGCAGGGCAACAAGGGTCCGTCGGCCGTCAACGTAGCGATGGCCTGATTCTGCCGGCGCCTGGCGCCGTTTCTCATTCATTTCGTGTTATCAAGGGGCGTCTCTCCATTCGGGTGGGGGACGCCCCTTTCAGTTTTTTTCACCGCCATCCGATCCTCCCGATTCGATCCATTCCCATCCGTTCCGCGCCCTTCCATCCGCAATCTCGCGGGTGACCATATTCTATATTCGTCTTCAAATTTCCGTTGCTCCTTCTTTCAGGGTTGATGTTTTTTCCGCCTTGTCCAGGGGCGTTGCCCCTGGCTATATGGATTTCGCCCCGTTGGGGCTTAGGCTGTTGACATTTCATTCTCGGTACCCGGCAAGCCAATGAGCTGATATGCTTGGGCTTTATTCCAGAACCCGCTGTTTCTGCCGCTCCCGCCCGGCTGGCGTTCTTTCCACCGCCAGGGGCGCGCCGGTGTCGAAATCCCGCCCCGTGTAATACATCAAGGTGGAGGGGGTTGACGGGGTGGGGGTGAAGATCTGGATCTGGCGGGGTTTGAAGCCCAGCGCGCGGCGGGCGAAATCGCGCAGGCGATCCATGTCCGCCATGACGCAGCCGGGATGGGCGGCGATGAAGTAGCAGGTGAGGAACTGGCGCTTTTTCAGCCGCTGGTTGATCGTCTCGAAGCGGCGCTTGAATTCCATGAATTGGGCGATGGGTGGTTTCCCCATGAGCCGGAGGATGCTCTCCTCGGAATGCTCCGGCGCCACCTTCAACTGGCCGGAGACGTGGTGAGCCAAAAGATCCGTCAGGTAGGCCATGCCGGATTTTTCATCCGCCAGGATCAGGTCGTGGCGGATGCCGCTGCCGACAAAGATTTTCCTGATGCCGGGGATGCGCCGCAGTTGGGCCAGCAGGGCGATCTGGCGCTTGTGATCGGGCCGCAGGTTCTCGCACACCGCCTGGCCCAGGCACCGTCGGTCGGCGCAGGCGCCGCGCTTTTTTTTGATCTTGCACTCGATGCCGTACATGTTGGCCGTGGGGCCGCCCACGTCGGGGATGATTCCCTTGAAGTCCGGATGGGCGGTCAGGGCCCGGGCCTCGGCGAGGATCGATTCGGGGCTCCGGTCGATCACGGTGGCGCCCTGATGGGCGGCGATGCCGCAGAAATGGCATCCGCCGTAGCAGCCCCTGTGGGTGGCGATGGAAAACCGAATGGTGTCCATGGCCCGCACCGGGCCGCGCCGGAGATCATCGGGATGGACGGCGCGGGAATAGGGAAGGTCGTGGATGTGGTCCAGCTCCGACGGGGTGAGATGGGGCTGGGGCGGGTGGTGGACCAGGTAGCGGGTGTCTTGTTGCTGGATCAGGCCGGTGGCGGTGAGCGGGTCCTGATTGGCGTAAAAGGTCTTGAACATGCGGGTAAAGGCGTCGTGGGAGCGGGCGGTTTCGTTGTGGGGGGGCAGTTCGACGCAGGTGGGTATTTTTTCCTTGGAGATGGCGCAGGTGCCCCGGATGCCGTCGGCGGGGCGGCCGTCGGCAAGGGCCCGGGCGATTTCCACCACGGCCTTTTCCCCCATGCCGTAAACCAGCAGGTCGGCCTTGGCGTCGAAGAGGATGGAGCGGCGGATTTTGTTGGTTTTAAAATCGTAATGAGAGATGCGCCGCAGGCTGGCCTCCATGCCGCCGAGAACGATGGGGCGGGTGTTTTTAAAATGACGCCGGATCAGGTTGGCGTAGGCGATGACGGCCATGTCGGGGCGGCGGTCATTGCGGCCGCCGGGGGTCAGGTCGTCCGCGCCGCGGCGCT
>JAABTE010000225.1 GCA_011390035.1 Desulfobacteraceae bacterium
GTCGATCCGGGAGCTGGTGAGGGCCATGACCGCCGTTTCCCAGTCCAGCCGAGACATTTCAAAGATCAACCGGACCATAGACGCCATCGCCTTTCAGACCAATCTGCTGGCGCTGAACGCCTCCGTGGAGGCGGCCCGGGCCGGAGAGGCGGGCGCCGGTTTCGCCGTGGTGGCCGGCGAGGTGCGCTCTCTGGCCATCCGGGCGGCCGGGGCGGCGCGTGACACCGCCGCCATCATCGACCAGACCCTGGCCAGCCTGGCCGCGGGCATGGATCATGTCTCCGTGACGGAGGATACCTTCAAGCAGATAAAGGACAGCGCCGACCGGGCCGCCGGATCGGCCGGGGAGATCGCGGACGCTTCCGGGGGCCAGGCGGACGGCATCGGCCGGATCAATGATTCCGTGGGCGACATGGACCAGGCGGTGCAGCGCAACGCGGCCGCCGCCGAGGAGTCGGCCTCCGTGTCCGAAACCCTTAAAAGCGAGGCGGCCCGGCTCACCACCTACATCGCGGCGCTGTCGGCCCTGGCCGGGGTTTCCGTCCATGTTTCAAATGGAAAGCGGCCCGCCATAACTGCAAGGCGCCGGAGGTGAATGGCGCGATTTCGTCCAGGCGCGGAGCCTTTCCGTCGCCACATTTCCCTTTGACATTTCCCTGAAATTCAAGATAAAAAGAAAGGATGCGCGCGCCGTATCGCGGCCGGAAGGCCGGATTGACCGGAAAGCGGCCGCGGCGATCCCGGAAACGCGAACAGGAGGCGCGGCCCATGCAGATTCCCCGACTCAGCCCAGACATCGTTCAGCGCCGGCAATCCGGCGCACCCCGCCTTGTGGCAGTGGATCAGGCCTGCCAGGACCTGCGGGACCGGATAGAAGCGGCCGGTGCGGCCCTGGGAAGGCTGGAGGGGATCGATTCCGGCCCCATGCGGCGGCACATGGCCGGGATGGCGGCGCTCACCGAGGCGCTGGACCGGCTGGCGGAGCGGGCCCGCCTTCGCCACCGGCGGTTCGACAGCGGGCTTATCACCGTCTCAGTGGCAGGGCTGGAAAAGGCGGGAAAGACCAGCTTCCTGCGCTCTCTGACGGGCGTTGACGCGCTTCCCGCGTTTGACGAGCGCTGCACGGCGGTGCGGTGCGAGATCCATTACGACACGAATCGCTCCGATTTCGATATCGAATTTTACACGGAGGCGGAATTTCTGGATCGGGTGCTGCGCCCCGTGGCCGAAACCGTGGCCGCGGACCTGCCCGAATCAGCGGCCGAAGGGTTTAGGGTGCCGGAGAGCGCCGCCGAATTCATCCACACGACCCTGCCGTCTCCCGGTGTCCTGCCAGGCGGCACCACCGCCTACAAGCTGCTCACGGACCTGCGCCGGTTGCAGCGCCATTTCGACGAATGCCGGGCCTACCTGGGCAAGCCACCCCTGCTCGGCCGGCCCCTGTCCGAGCTGCCGGATTGGGTCTCCCACCGCCGCAGCCTTCCGGAAAGGGGAGGGGAGGCCGGGACGGGTGTTGGATCGGATGCCGGGAAGGGTGCCGACGCTGGGGCCAGGTCCGATGCCGGGACGGGTGCCGGCGCTGGCGCCAGGTCCGATGTCGGGACCGGATTCAATGCCGGATCCGGCGCCGGATTCGGCATTGAATCCGGCGGCGCGGAGGCGGCGGGGGGCCGGCATCTGGCCCGCCTTTCGGCCGCCAAGGTGTGCCGGCTGCATACCGGCTTCACCGGCGGCTCGCCCCAGCTCCGATGGATCGACACCCCCGGCGTGGACGACCCCAATCGCCGCGCCCGGGATCTGACCCTGTCCACCATCGCCTCGGACACGGACCTGCTGGTGGTGGTCAGCCGCCCCGGCGCCACCCCCTCGCCGGGGGAGAGCTTTCACCGCTTCTGGGATTCCGTCTCCCGCCTGCCCGACGAGATCGACCTGATGAACCGGCTGCTCTTTGTGCTAAACTGGGACAAGCGGGTGGACCCGGATGGCGAGAACATCCGCATACACAAGCGCTATCTGATTGACGCCGGCGTGCCGGCCGCCCTGTTCGCCGGCCCCTTCGAGGCCATCTCGCCCGAAGACGCCGTCGGCCTCATGGACCGCGTCAACGCCCATCTGGCCGAGCGCCTGCCGGACCAGGACGCCCGGGCCATCGAGCGGCTGGAGGGCAACTTGAAGCACCTGTCCGCCAAGGCCCGGCTTATCCGGGACGCCCTGGCCGCCACCCACCCCGGAGACGCCGACCTTCAGGACGCCGAGACCGAGGCGTTTCACCGATGGTTCCACTGGTACGACGAGGACCGGGACACCGGCTTCTGGACCAGTCTGGTCACGATCCTGGACCGGTCCGCCCGCTCCATCTCCGAGGCCCCCCGCATCCAGGAGAGCGAAGCGTCGCTCAACGCCATCTTCGCCGAGGAGGCCGAGGCGATCCAGGCCCGCATCCCCGGCCCGGCGGACCTTGAGGACTTCGTGGTGCGCAACCGGGGCGAAAACCCCATCCCCCACGGGATGCGAACCATCAGCACCCTCTTTTCAAGACTGGTGAACCGGCTGGCCAACGAGGTGCAGGAGTTCGGCCCCTTCATGCAGGACGAGCTGATCCGCGCCCTGGCCGAGGCCGGCCTCGGGCCGCTGCTCAAGGGCGAGACCATCCAGGAGAAGCTCACGGCCCTGCTGGCCCAGTTCCAGTCCAGGGGGGAGGAGAACCCCATCGTAGAGGTGTTGCGCGAGACCCTGGAGCTGCCCCGGAACCTCAAATATGTGCTGCGCTACGAGCTGCGCGGCGCCGTCGATTTCTGCGACCCCACCCTGTGGGACGAAAACGAAACGGCCCACAACCGCCTCCGGGACATGATGGTGGCCAACCGGGGAGATCTGGACCGGATGGCCGAATTTCCCACCTTCCGCCACCCGCCCGTGACCGAATCCCGCCAGCAGGACAGCGAGCTGCTCAAGCGCATCGCCGGCAACGCCATGCTCGGCATCCATGCCGTACTCAACAACGAGCGGTACCTGCCCCGGCGCATCGCCGACGATTTCATGCGGGACTGCCGGGTGCGCCTGTGCTTCGCCCCCGATTCCGAGCAGCAGTGGCGGATGCTGCTCTTCCGCAACCGGGGCGCCCTGCTGCCCCAGGCCATCGGCCGCATCCGGGCCGGTTCCGAGCGCATCCGCGCCTTCCGCCAGGCATTGGACCAGTTGGGGGCGGCCCTGCCATGAGTCAGGGGGCAAAAAGCATAGAGACAAGCGACGCTTCGGCCGGCGGTGTTGGTAACGGCGGTGTTCCGGCGAAGGGCGCGACGGCGAACGATTCGACGGTCAACGGCTCGACGGTCAACGGCTTGATGGCCAACGGCCTTCCGGCGACCGGCGAGCCGACGAGCCGCAGGCTCCCCGACTGGTTCGTCGAGGCGGCCGGCCTGATGGAAGCGGCCGGCTGCGACGCCGTGGCCGCCACCCTGCGCCGGGCGCTGGCCGACCTGGCGGCCCTGGAGTATCGGATCGCCGTGACGGGGGAGTTCAAGACCGGCAAATCGACCCTGATCAACCGGGTCTTTTTAAAGGCCGACGCCCTGTTCACCGATGTGCTGGAGGCCACCGCCGTGCCCACCGAGGCGCGATACGGCGACACCCGCCGCCTTGAGGTCCTCGGCCCCGGCCCCGCACCGGCCCCGTCTACTGAGTCTACTGAGTCTACTGAGTCCACTGCCCCCGAGGCCCCCGAGACGGTCATCCGCACAATACCGGAGCCCGACCGCAACGCCATCCGCGACGAGACCTCCGCCGCCACCCCCGAGGCCCGCGCAGAGATGGCCGCAACGGTCAGCCGTGTCCGACTCTACTGGCCCGCGGAAAATCTTAAAGGATTGATCCTGTACGACACCCCCGGCATCAACACAGTAAACGAGGCGGTGGTGGCCACCACCTACCGGATCATTCCGGAGGCGGACGTGGTGCTGTTCGTCACCGACGCCCGCCAGTTGTCCGCCACGGAGATCGCCTTTCTGAAAAGCCGGGTGCTGGGCCGGGGCATCACCCGGCTGATGGTGGTGATCACCTGCGATCCGGAGGCCGCAGCCCTGCCGCCGGAACGGCTCGTCGGACTGCGGGAGAGCATCCGGGGCCAGCTCTCGGCCATCGGCCGGGATGCCGTGCCCGTGGCCATGGTGGACCTGCGGGCCGAGATGGAAAAGCCGTATGTCTGGCCCTTCACCTTCCGGGACCGGGTGGAGGGCAGGGGGCCGGAGGCGGCGGATAAGACGGACGCCAGGGGCAGGCGGGAAGGGAAGGGCGAGGGGAAGAAGGATCGGAGCGTAAACGCGGTGATCGAGGGTCTTCTGGGGCAAAAGGCGGAAGATGTGAATCCCTCCGCGCAAGAGACGGTGGCATCTGAAGCGGGCGAACCGGATCATCCGCGACCCGAGGCGCTGCCG
>JAABTE010000226.1 GCA_011390035.1 Desulfobacteraceae bacterium
CCCTTCTCCGCGGAGTCCCGCACCTCGGCCAGCACCTGCTCGGCCACATCATTTCGCTTGATGTTAAGGGCAGCAAGGGCGCGCCAGTCCCCCAGCATGCCGGCCATGGCATCCTGATACGCCCTTGCGCCGGCCGCCACCGCGCTCAGGGCGTCAAGGTCCGCGCCGGTATTCGTCCGGCGCCGCAGTTCCGCCACCAGCCTGTCGAGGGCGGCGAACTCCTGGATGGTCTTTTCCAGGATCTCCGGGTCC
>JAABTE010000227.1 GCA_011390035.1 Desulfobacteraceae bacterium
TTGAAATTGCTCACCCGGATCTCGTTGCCCAGGTCGATGATCTGATTGATGCCGGTAACCCGCGACAGCGCCTCCCGTGCGGCGGCCGCCTGGCCGTAGGCGTCGAGCTGGCCGGCGAGCGCCTTGTTCTGGGCGTCCAGATACTTGTGACAGGCCGCCATGTAGGCCCCGGCGGCCGCGTCCATCCGCTGCTGACTTGCTTCGATGCGCTGGTTGGCGGTGACGGTCTCGCCCACCAGCTTTTCATAGGCGTTGACCGCCGCCTCCATGCGGGGCGCCGCATCACGGAGCCGATCCAGCCGACTGGAGCGCCGGGCCAGGTCCGTGGCCTCCCGCAGGAGGTTTTCCACCTGGCTCAGATGAGCCCGCCCGCTGTCCAGATAAGCGGTCTCCCGGCTCAGGGCGTATCCGCGCATGTCGTACATGGTCATCAGGGCGTTGCGCTCCAGCCGGGAGGACACCTCCACCTCGGGCACATATTCCCGCGACAGCACCGTGGCTTCATCGGCCACGCGGTACATGTTCCACACGGCCAGGATGCCCAGCAGGGACAGGATCACGATGAGAAAGCCAAATCCGAGACCAATTTTCATGGCAAATCTGAGATTTTTCATGCGGACGCCTCCTTTTCGATTCAATCTTTTTTTAGAGACTCGAACAGGCGCGGGATCTCCTGGACGCTCCTGTTGTCATGCGCGATCAGCATTCTCGGCCCCGGGGCCATCATGTCGCCTCTTCCGGCGCCCGATCCAGGATGGGCACCTTGAAGCTGAACACGGCCCCTTCCCCGGGCCGGCTCCGAACCCCCACAAGGCCGCCATGGGCCTCGATCAGCTTCTTGACGATGGCCAGCCCCAGGCCGGTGCTCATCTCGCCGGCGGTGGGCCGGGGGGTGAGCTTCTGAAACTCGCCGAAAAGCCGGTCCTGCTCGGCCTCGGATATGCCGGGCCCCTCGTCGGCCACCCGCACCCGGAGCATCCCGCCCTCCTGGTCCAGATACACATGGATGGCCGCGCCGGGGGGGGAGAACTTGATGGCGTTGCTCAGGAAATTGTCAACGGCCTGGGCCAGGCGGTTGGCATCCAGGAAGGTGTCGGGCACATCGGTCAGATGGGTGTGGATATCGATCTCCTTTCGGCCGGCCATCACCTCGATCAGCCGGACCCGCTCGGCCACAAGGGGACCGAGGCTGGCCCGGTTGTAGCGCAGCTCCAGCTTGCCCCCCTCGATCATGGACACATCCAGAAGCTCGTCGAGCAGCACCAGCATCTCCTTTGAGACGGTGTTGATCATCCGCAGCAGCTCCTCGTGGCGCGGGGTGATGGACCCGGCAAGCTTGGTGATCAGGATGTCGCTCAGGCCGATGACGCCGCTGATGGGGGTGCGCAGGTCGTGGGCCGCGATGCCAAGGAACTTGTTCTTGAGCTGGTTGAGTTCCGTCAGCTCCGCGTTGGAGGCCTCCAGGGCCTCGTTCTTCTGGCACAGGTCCTCCATGAGCCGGATGTTTTCCATGCGCAGCCGGTGTTTTTCCAGCACCCGCTCGATGGACACGCTCAGGGTCTCGTCGATGTTCTCGTCCTTGAGGATGTAATCGCTGGCCCCGCTCTTTAAGGCGCTCAAGGCAACGGAGATCTCGTCGTTGACCGTCAGGATCATGATGGGAATGTCGCTGCCCCGGGCCCGGAGGCGGCGGATCAGGGTCAGGCCGTCCATTTCCGGCATGTTCATGTCCGAGATGATGAGAGACAGATCCGGGTGATCCTCGCACACGTCCAGCGCCTCGAGGCCGTTGGCCGCGGTCAGGTATGGATAGCCCTCCTGGGCCAGCAGCTCCCTTAGCATGTCCCGGACGAACGGATCATCGTCCACCACCAGCACCTTCCCCCTCGCCCCGGTCATGGAACCGTCCTCATCCATTGGCATCGCGCCTGGCTCATGCTTTCTCCCCCTCCCGGCAAACCGATTCGGGGCAAGCCCGGAACCGGACCCGATCCCGCCCCTCCCGCTTGGCCTCGTACAGCGCCTTGTCCGCCACGGCGATCAGCTCCGGCGAATCCAGATCCTCCCGGGGGACGGCGCAGCTCACCCCGATGCTCAGGGTAATGCGATCGCTCACCTCCGAGCTTTCATGGGGAACGGCCAGCCCCATGATCCGCCCCCGCATGGCCTCGGCCGTGGCAAGCGCCCTTTCCAGCTCGGTGTCCGGCATCACGGCGACAAACTCCTCGCCGCCGTACCTGGCCACGAAATCTCCCGGCTCGCCCAGGGCCTCGTGCAGGGCCTTTGCCACCTGGCGCAGGCAGTCGTCGCCGTCCTGGTGGCCGTAGGTGTCATTGTACTTCTTGAAATAGTCGATGTCGGCCATGATCAGGGAGATAGGGCTTTCGGCCAGCATGCAGCGGCGCCATTCCTGGGCCAGCACCCGGTCGAAGTACCGGCGGTTGGGAATATCTGTGAGGCCGTCCAGCAGGGAAAGCCGCTCCAGCTCCCGGTTTTTGCGGGCCAGGTCCGCCATGAGCTGACGGTTGCGCTCGGCCAGGCGGTGTTTTTCCATCACCCGGTCGATGGCCATGAACAGGGTGTCCTGGATGTTTTCGTCCTTTAGCAGGTAATCGTTGGACCCGGCCTTCATGGCCTCCACGGCCACCTTGATCTCGTCGTTGCCCGTAAGGATGATGATGGGGAGGGTGACCCCGTCTTCCCGCAGCTTGCGGATCAGGGCCATGCCGTTCATCTCCGGCATCTCCATGTCCGAGATGATCAGATCGATCCCCTGGGTTTCCGCCAGCTTCGAAAGGGCTTGGCGGCCGTTTTCCGCCGTTACCGGATGGTGTCCGGCGCATTCGAGCATCTCCTGGATGATCGAGCGGATAAAGGGTTCATCGTCCACGAGCAGTATGTTGAGTTTCTGGTCTGTCATCCGCTTGGTTCCGTTTCTGTCCGGCCGGGTCATGTTCCCCTGGGGGTTGCCCCATCAGGTCTCATCCGACTGATTCTCATTCCACCGGGTCTTGCCCCATCAGGCCTTAACCCACCAGGTTCTGTGCCGATTCCAGCAGGGTGGATTGATCAAACGCCCCTAACCCACAAGGTTCTGTACCGATTCCAGCAGGGTGGATTGATCAAACGCCCCCTTGACGATGTAGGCGTCCGCCCCCACCTGGATTCCCCGGCGCTTGTGCTCCTCCCGATCCAGGGAGGTGACGAGGATGATGGGCGTCTGCCGGTACTCGTCCTCCCCGCGCAGGCGTTCCGTCAGGCCGAAGCCGTCCAGGCGGGGCATCTCCACGTCGGTTATAATCAAATCATACTGGAAACGCTTTGCCTTTTCAAATCCTTCCTGGCCGTCGGCGGCCATGCTCACCTCGTAGCCGTAGGATTCCAGTATGCTCTTTTCGATCTCCCGGGTGCTTACCGAATCGTCCACCACCAGGATGTGGATCCGCTTTTCCTCGCCGGCCCGCTCTTCCGGCGAAGCGGCCACCCGCCGGCGCATCTCCCGGGCCGTCTCCATGATCTTTGGCATGTGCAGCACGTTGAAGATCTCGTCCTTGCCGGAGATGATGGCGCCGGAGACCATCTGAAGGCCGCCCATGTGGGCCGGCAGGGGCTTGATGACCATGTCGTCCTCGTTGACAAGCGAATCGATGACCACCCCCAGCTTCTCCGTGCCCAGGGCGGTGATCAGGATCAGAAGGTCCCGGTCGTCGCCCACGGGCAGGTAGCCGGGCAGGTCCAGCACCTCGCCGAGGGGCACCACCGGGATGATCTGCTCGCGCAGCCGGACGGCCGATTTGTCCACCACCCGGATCATGTCCGCCACCCGCGTCCGGACGATCTCCTCGATGTAGTTGGCCGGCACGGCGAAGGTCATGTCCGAAACGGTGATGAACAGCACATGGATGATGGCCATGGTCAGGGGCAGGCGGATCTGGATGAGGGTGCCCCGGCCCTCCTCGGTCTGGATGGCGATGGCCCCCTTCAGGTCCTCGATGTTGCGCTTGACGACATCCATGCCCACGCCCCGGCCGGACAGGTTGGTGATCATCTCCGCGGTGGACATGCCCGGAGCGAAGATCAGGTTGATCAGCTCCGAGCGAGTGACGTTTTCCAGCTCGCTTTCGGCGATGAGCTTCTTTTTCACCGCCTTTTCCCGGATG
>JAABTE010000228.1 GCA_011390035.1 Desulfobacteraceae bacterium
TAAAAGGGGGTGTAATCGTACCGAACGCTGAAAAGCGACACATCCGCCTCTTCCAGCCCCTGCCGGGCCAGCAGGGCCCGCATGATCGCCTCGTCATTGCCGCCGAAGGTCACCCCCAGCGCCTTTCCCGCAAGATCCGCCGGCTCCGAGATGGCCGCATGATCCGGCCGGTACACCCACTGGAGCGGATTCGTCTGAAAAAGCTGGGCGATCACCGTCACGTCCGCGCCCTTTTCCAGCGCCCGGATCACCATGTCCGCCGAGGCCACGCCGAACTGCGCCCGCCCCAGCTCCAGCTCTTTTATGGCGTCACGCTCCGGCCCGCCGGGCTTCACCGTCACGTCCAGCCCCGCCTGCCGGAACACCCCCTGGTCCATGGCCCAAATTTCTCCGGCCACGCTGGTATTGAACAGCCACTTGAGCCGATAGTTGATTTGCGGCGCCGTTTCGGCTGCCGATCTTTCCGCCGGCTTGTCGCAGCCGCACAAAAAAAAGCAAAGGCAGGCGGCGATGGCCGGCCCGATCCACATGCATGTTCGGGGAAGAAGAACTTTCATTGCGCTCTCCGAAATTTTTGATTCATTAAACCGTTGATGTCGTTCGCATAAAACGGCCCTGGACCCATTTTCCGCCCCACTCCAGGCAAAAAAGATAGATCGAATTGAAAACCCCGATCAAAAACAGCGCCACCAGAATCCTGGCCAGGTTGCTCTGATACAGCGCGATCCGGATACTGTATCCGATTCCCGCCGAGGCCGCGATGAACTCGGCAACGATGGTGCCCACCATGGCCAGGGTGGCGCTGCCCACGATCACCGTCGCCAGCTTGCCCATGTTCTCAAAGGCCCGGATCTGGATCTGAAGCCGCCAGTTGCCGCGCCCCGTGCTGTCGTAAAAATGCTCGATATCCCCCACCGGCTCGGAGAACACCCCGATGAAGGACAGCAGCAGCGGAAAATAACAGATCATGGCCGCGATCAGCAGGCGGGTTGCAATGCCGTCACCCAGCAGGATGAAGATGATGGGTGCCACCGCCACAATGGGGTATGCCTGGATGTTGTAGGCCGCCGCCCGGATCAGCGAGCCGAACCAGGAGGGCCCCCTGCCGACGACGGCCACCGTTGTGGCCATGGCGATGGCCAGGGCGTGGCCGATGATGGCAACGCCCAGGGTGTTGAGTACATCCAGGGTGTAACGGCCGAAAACGTCCATGGCCGTTTGCCAGATGGCGGGGATGCCGGGGATCACATAATCGGAAAGCCCCAGGGAATATTTGATGACAAACAGCGATCCGATGCCCGCCGCATAGACCACCAGAAACTGATAGATGCGCCTAAGCGGCATGAACGATCTCCAGCATGACCCGCTCCAGGATTTCCCGGTCGTCCCGGTCTCGTTCGCTCCGTTTATCCCGGTCATTCCGAGCATCCCGGTCATTCCGAGCATCCCGGTCATTCCGAGCATCCCGGTCATTCCGAGCATCCCGGTCATTCCGAGTATCCCGGTCATTCCGAGTATCCCGGTCATTCCGAGTATCCCGAGCATCCCGAGCATCCCGGTAGTCTCCGCCCCCTTGAGTTTCCCGGCCGGCGGCGCCCTGGTTCCGCCCCCGCAGGGATATGGCCTGGGGGCTTCGCCGCGCCCCCCGCAGCACCAGGACCTGATCGCAGAAGCGGGCCACCTCCATCACGTTGTGGCTGATGTAAAGAAACAGCCGGTCCGGATACAGCGTCTTGATGGTGGCGATGATCGTCTCCCGGGTCGCCTCGTCCACGTTGGCCAGGCTCTCATCCATGATCAGCAGGTCGAAGTCCTGGAGCAGGTAGCGGGCCAGGTTCACCCGGTTGCGCTGGCCCATGGAGAGGCTGGCGTGGCGGGCGTCGAGGTGTTCGGAGAGCCCGAAAATTTCGGTGAGCCGGGCCAGCCGGTCCATCCGGGCAGGCGGCGTCACCGCCGCAAGGTGCCGGCCCACGGCCGTCCATCCGGGCAGGCGCTCCATGTGATGCGAGTACAGAACGCGGCCGATGCCGCCCGTTTCGATGCGGCCCTCGTAGCCCCCCCGAAGGCCGGCGGCCATGCGGGCCAGGGTGGTCTTGCCCACGCCGGATGGCCCGAACAGGGCGTGATAGCCGGGCCCGTCGATGCGGCCGCTCAGGTGTTGGAACACGGGGGCGTCGGTGCCGGGGTAGCGGTAGGTGATGTCGGAAAATTGTATGTGCATCAATTATATGCGCATCGGGCGCGGTTTCGTTCGTTTATGGGGCCTCGGGGGTCGGGAAAACCGGGTGGGCTCGCCGATCCGTTATTTGTCTGGCAGGGTTTCTATACATTTACGGGGCCGGTATTTCAAGGGGAAATCGGTTTTGGGGCGGGACTTCGTCAAAGTCGGCTTCCAGATCCATGTAGTTGGGCGTTTCAGGGCTCCTTAAGCCGGACAGCTTTGACGCGGAAAAAAAATCCCCGGCCGGAAAGACCGGCCGGGGATGATAACCTTCCGGAACCATTACGGCGAACCGGGCTTGGGAAGATCCTTTACGCTGTACTGCTTCACCTCATCCTTGCCCAGCAGGCGCATCTCCTCGCCGCAGCAGACCAGGTCGCCCGCCCCGCCTTCCAAAACATGCACCACATTGCCGCAGGCCTCGCATTTGTAAATCTCTCCTCTTGCTGCTCCCATGTGTCGCCTCCTTTCGCTTTTGTCCGTTGAATTGCCAATGCCATGTGTCTGGCGGTTTCCGTCGTTTTCACCCCTTAGCTTCCCATGACCGCCCCCCACGCCGGTATGGGGCAAAGGCTGTATTCGTGAAAGGAAAGGCGTTCATATGACGCGATCGTCCTTAAACCGGTATCGTGGGGAAGGGATGTTGCAAAAATGGCACAAGACCGCGGCGAAAATGACAAGGGTGTGAATGCGCCCCGGAGGGCCTTCCCGCGATTCCCGACCTTGCGTCCCGCGGCGAAATGGTGTATTAAAGCGCGTTGCCGGCCGCGCCCCGCCCGCCGAAGCGCCGGCATGTCTTTTGCAATAACTTCCGATTTGGACAGCGCCCGCGTGCGGCCGTCGCGCCCGCCCGATTAACGGCAATTCGCCGTGACGCCTGCTATCTTGAACCGATGTTTAAATGAAAAACCCGCCCCGAGCGGCTTTAGGGAAGCAATGCAATGAAAAAGCGAGGATTGACCTTCCGGCTTATTGTTGGTGGACTGCTGCTGGTGCTGGCGCCGCTGTCCATCGTGGGCTATATGACCGTTTCCAGGGTCTCGGCCGTTTTGTCCGACATGGCGCTGGAAAGCAAGCTGAACCTGTCCCGATCCATCGCGGACATGACGCGCCTGTTTCTGACCGAGGAGATGAAGCTGGTGGCCGGCCTGGCCCGGGACGACACCACCGTGACCGCGGTGGCGGCGGTGGCGGACGCGGGCGCCGGGGGGGCGGCGGCCGCCGTGGCGGCGCTGTCGGAGAACCTGGCCGGGCTCACCGGGGCCCTGGGTCCGCAATACGAGACCCTGTACGCCATCTCCGCCGACGGGCGCATCTTCGCGGACAACGCCGATGGGGTGGCCGTGGGCATCGATATTTCGGGCCGGGAATACTTTCAGAAGGTTCGGGCCGGGGCGGAGACGGCCGTCACCGTGGTGCGATCAAAGGCCACGGACCGGCTGGTGCTGATCGTCTGCAGACCCGTGCTTCGGGCGGGGCGGTTTATCGGCGCCTTTGGCGCGGCCATCTCCATGGATGATTTCATCCGCGCCGTGGTGGACATTCGGGTGGGCCAAACCGGCTATCCTTTCATAGTGGATGGCCAGGGGCTGGTGCTGGCCCATCCGAAAAAGGAATTCGTGCTGTCCATGAACCTGGCCGGGGAAGCGGGCATGCGCGACATCACCCGGGGCATGCTGGCCGGGGAAAAGGGCGTGGCGCCGTATGTGTTCGAGGGCATCGAAAAGATCGCGGCCTACGCGCCGGTTCCGGTGACCGGCTGGAGCGTGTGCGTGACGCAGAACGCCGACGAGGCGATGATCCAGGCCAGGCGGGTGCGCCGGTTTGTGCTTTTGGCTGTGGGGGTGTTCACCGCGCTGGCGGTAATCGGCGTGCTCTTGTTCGCCCGGCGCGTAGGGGCGCCCCTGCGGCGGGTAATGGGCGGCATGCGGGAGGGCGCCCACCAGGTGGCGGCGGCCACGGCCCAGATATCGGCCGCCAGCCAGGGCCTGAGCGATTCGTCCGGCCGCGGCGCCCTTTCCATCCGGCGGATCGCAGACACCCTGGACGGAGTGGTGGAAACCACCGGCGTCAACGCCCGCCATGCCCGGGACGCCGAGGACATGGTCCGTTCCGCGGCCGCCGCCGTCCGGGAGGCGTTCGGCGCCCTGGATCAGCTCGATTCGGCCATGGGTCAGATC
>JAABTE010000229.1 GCA_011390035.1 Desulfobacteraceae bacterium
CACGGCGCTTAAGGTGGAAGCCGGCATGACCCCCGGCATCGTCTGCCTGGATGATGTGAACGGTGATGGAAAGGTGGGCGGCCAGGAGGCGATTCACGGCCTCTGGAAGGTGGCCGGCCTGCTTCCCCTGAGCATCGACATCAGCGGCCGGGTGACCGGCTCCGGCGGGCTGGCGGGGGTGAGCGTTTCCGCGGGGGGCGCAACGGCCACCACTACGGCCACCA
Source organism: Desulfobacteraceae bacterium (assembly GCA_011390035.1). Classification (GTDB taxonomy): domain Bacteria; phylum Desulfobacterota; class Desulfobacteria; order Desulfobacterales; family JAABSP01; genus JAABTE01. The sequence continues at coordinate 225 of JAABTE010000229.1, forward strand.
CTGACGCCAACGGATTTTTCCTGCTGACGGACGTGCCGGTTCCGGACACCGGGCGTCTTCTGGTGTCCTATGAGGCGCCGGGTTACGCGCCATATCAGCGGAGCCTTCAGGTAACCGGCCCGGGCGACTACGCCGCATCGGCCACGCTGCTTGTCTATGCCATCAACGAGCGGGCGGTGGACCCGACGGTGGACCAGTCGCTTGCGGCCACCGATGAGAGCGGCGCCATGACCGTGCGGCTGGACCTGCCCATGGGCGCCGTAGCCGCGCCGGAGGGCCAGAATGTAAAGGTGAGCGTGGCCGCGGGCGATCCCACCACGGACGAGGGCCGGGCCGCGTTTCCGGGGGACTACATGGCCGCCGGGGAGGACGCCGCCTCTCCGGCGATCCCTCTGGAGAGCGTCGCCTTCACGGAAATCACCATCCGGAACGAGGCCGGCGCCAAGATCCATGAGCTTGCCGAACCGGCCACCGTGACGATGCGCCTGCCGGACCGGTACCAGTCCGGCGGCGAGGCCGATGGCCGGTATGTCGTCGGCGACGCCGAAAAGGGGACCATTCCCTGGTGGAGCTATGACGAGACCCGGGGCATCTGGATTCGGGAGGATGCCGATCCGTCCACGGCCGAGGTTGTGGATGACGCCCGGGTGATCGCCATCGAGGGCGCGCTGTACGGCCAGGCGAGCGTCTCACATCTTTCCTGGTGGAACTGCGATCAGCCCATCCTGACCCACGCCTGCATCTGCGTGCTGGTGGTGGATGAGAGCGATCAGCCCCTGCCGGGCATCCGGCTGACCGCCGAGGCCGTCACCTACAGCGGCGAAGCCGGCGGCAGAACCGGCGCGGACGGCATCGGCTGCTTCACCGTGAAAAGAAGCATGGAGGGACAGGATCCGGAGCGCTTCCGGGTCCGGGCACGGTTCGGCGAAACCGCCTTTGCCTATGACGTGACGGACACCGGCGAGGGCGACATTGACACGGACCAGGTGACGGCCCCGGATTATCAGGGCAGCACCCTGGACGGCTCCGGCCAGTGCCTTCGGCTGGCCAATCCCATCCGGGTGGCCTTTAACGGCGTCGTCAAAGGCCTGGTAACCCGCCAGAACAACGGCCAGGCCGAGCCCCAGGCCGGTTTTACCCTGTACACAGACCTGGGCCTTAAGACGGTCACCGACGCCACCGGCCATTATGAGATGGCCGTTCCCCTGAACGAGGACATCCTGATCTTCGCGCCGGGCCTGGCCAGTCGCTCGGTCCGCGTCACCGCCGCGGACGCGCCCGTGACCGCGGATTTCCTGTTGAGCAATCAGTCGCCGACGAACGTGGTCATTGCCCTGGATCCCGACACCGGCATTCTGACGCCGGGCCAGAGCCTGCAACTGTCCGCCGGGGCCTCCGACCCTGAGGGCGACGCGCTGACCTATTCCTGGAGCGCCACAGCCGGAACCCTTTCCGGGGTCGCCGGCCCGGTCACCTTCTGGAAGGCCCCCGCCTCCGCCGGCACCGCCTATATCACCCTGGCGGTCCGGGATGATCATGGCGGCGAGACCCTGGCCGGCAGGGTGATCATCGTGGGTGGAGACGTCGCCTCGCCGAACCTGAGGCTGACCATCAAGGACCTGCCCGCCTCCGACCAGCCGGTGGCCGGCGCGCATGTCATCCTCCACGGCGCGGATCAAAAGAGCGTGGACAGATGGATTACGACTGCCGCCGACGGCGTTGCCGATTTCGGCGTCATCGATTCCCGGCGGGCGACCTTCACCGTGGCGTGGGAGGCCACGGCGGCGGGAAGCGCCGAGCGCGCCATCAATCTTCAGACCTTCGTGGATGTCCCGGTGGGCGACATGCCGCTGTATCTGGAATATTTTGACGCCGCCGCCGCCGAACATTACTGCGCCACCCCGACCGCCAGCATCGATGTAAGCTACCAGAACGCCCCGGACGGCGCCATGGTACAATTAAAGCCCATGGCCAACTCATGGCCCATAATGAATGTATTTGACAACGTGTCGGTGTGTCCGTCCCACGTTCAGTCGGACGGCAAGATCAGCCTGCTGGTGGAAGCCTACCCCGCACAGACCCAGACCCTTTCCGACTACGTGATTCAAAAATACGGATACCTTCTGGATCAGGACCTGAGCCCCGGCACCACCTACGCGGCAACCCTGGATCGGGACCCGCTGGCGATCACCTGGACGGCCGAGCCGGCCGTTCCCATGGAGTCTCTGACCCTCAGCGGCCAGAGGAAAGGCGTGTCGTATTCCTGGTATCAGCACGCGGGTCAGGCCGCCCAGGGCGTCTGGCCCGTTGCCAGCGAATTCCCGCTGGACGCTTACTGGATCTCCGGCCACAGTATCCACGCCGACGGGAATACCTGGATCATGCTCCAGAAGCGTTACGACCAGATTCCCTCCAGCGTCGTGGTCGGGCCGATGCCGGATGAGAGCATCACCGCCATCGCCTATAACGCCGCAACGGGCACCTTTTCATGGAGCCGAACCGGCGCAATGCCGGCAGATTCGATCTGGGTTCAGGCCATGACATGGGAGAGCGATCTGACGCGATCCTGGTCGGCCATCATGGCGCCGGACGCGGACGCATGGACCCTGCCGGACCTGCCCGCCGAACTGCTGGATACCTTCGGATTGTCCGGCACCCAGCCGAACCTGACGGTCCAACTGCTCGACCTGGATCTTTACAGCGGCTTCGACAGCCTCTGGTACGCCTATGTGTTCGGCGATGATCCCCGGGCGCTGGCGGGCCGTCTTGCCACGGTTTTCCGGAGCCTGGATCAGGGAACCACCATACGGTCGAAGGCCGACGGGCGGTCGAAGGCGGACGGGCGGTCGAAGGCGGACGGTCCGCCATCGCCGGCTTTGGATGGATGGAATATGCTGCGTCGGCGGTGACAGGCCGGCGAGGAGGGGCAAGCGACCCGATCCGGATAATCCGATCCGGATAATCCGATCCGGATGATCCGATCATGGCTTTATGAATGACCCGGCCCCGGGGGCGTCAGCGTCCCCGGGGCTTTTTTTCGCCCTTTCCAGATTTCATTCGACTTTCCTCCCGTTTCATGGCAAAAATAAGCCCATGACGACCGGATCATTTCTCATCCTCAAGCTCTTCATCTCCATCGGGTTCGTGGTGGCGCTTTCGCTTGTGGCCGAGCATGTGAGCCCGCGGGTGGCCGGGCTGCTGTCCGGGTATCCGCTGGGGGCGGCCATCGCCCTGTTTTTCTATGGCATCGAGATCGGCCCGGATTTTGCCGCCCAGAGCGCCGTCTATACCCTGCCGGGGCTGGTGGCGACCCTGTGCTTTGTCTGGATCTATCTTCAGGTTTCCCTGCGCCGGAAGGAGCAATCCGCCCCGGGCGCCTGGCGTGCCGCGGCCGTGCCGGCCCTTTCGGGGGTGGCCGGCTATCTGGCGGCGGCATGGCTGCTGCACTTTCTTTCCCTGTCCCGGCTTCCGGCCGCCCTGTTGCCGGTTGGGGCCATCCTGGTGTTCGCCCGGCTGTTCAAAAAGGTGGAAAACGCGGGGATTCGGCGGAAAATCGCCTTGAATCCGAGGGTGTTATTTGTCAGGGCCGTATGCGCCGGCGCCATGATACTGGCGATCACCGGCGCGGCCGGCGCCGTGGGAACCCGCTGGGCTGGGCTGTTTTCGGCCTTTCCGGTGACGCTGCTGCCCCTTCTGGTGATCATTCACGTCAGCCACGGGGCGGCCGCGGCCCACACCATCATCAAGAACTTTCCGGCGGGGCTGGGCGCCATCGTGGCCTATGCGCTGACGGTGTCCGAGGCCTATCCGGCGGCGGGGGTGGGGCCGGGCACGCTGATGGCCTTTGGCGCGGCCACGGCCTACCTGCTGACCTTTCAATGGATGAGGAATCGTTTACATGAAGCAAGTCAAAAAGCCCTACGGAGGGCCTGACGGCGGGGCCGCAGCGTCTCTGCCCGGCATGAAATCGCCCCAGTCCGGGAAAAAATCGCGCTTCGATCCCAAAAAATGGGAGAAGATCCGGGCAAAGGGCCGCAACCGCTACATCCTGGTCCGGGGCGTGCTGATGATGGGAACGGCCTTTGCCGTGGTGTCCGAGGCCTATCCGGCGGCGGGGGTGGGGCCGGGCACGCTGATGGCCTTCGGCGCGGCCACGGCC
>JAABTE010000230.1 GCA_011390035.1 Desulfobacteraceae bacterium
CGAAGATCGATGGTCAGATCCTCGGCCTTGACCCCCGGCATGTCCGCCAGCAGGGTGAGGGCCGTTTCGGTTTCGAAGATATCCACCGCCGGCGTGAAGGTCAGACCCGGCCGGGTCCCCTCCGCGGGGGTGGCCACTTCCCGTTTTTCCTGGGCCTTGAGGTCCCGGGTTCTTTTGTCCGTCATGACATATCCCTCCTTGCGACCGGATGTTTTCCGGATGTGATTGTCTTTAACAGGCTTATTTCACCGTGATCTGACGAGGCTTGGCTTCCTCCGCCTTGGGCAGCAGGATGGTCAGAACGCCGTCGCTGCTGGTGGCCGACACCTTGCCGTTGTCGATGGGGCCGGGAAGGCTGATCATGCGGCGGAAAGCGCCGGCCTCCCGCTCCCGGCGGTGATACTTGGCGTTCTTGTCCTCCTCTGCGATCCTGCGCTCGCCGGAGATGGACAGGCTCTTGCCGGTGACGGTGATGTCCAAAGCGTCGGCCTGGATGCCCGGCAACTCGGCCCGCACCCGGTAGGCGTCGGCGTCCTCGGTGATGTTGATCAGGGGAAACACGCCGGCCCCCGCCTGGGCTCCGGCCTGCCCCCATCCGGAGAAAAGCCGGTCCAGCTCGTTGCGCATCCGGGCCAGCTCTCCGAAGGGAGTGGACTCATAACGCCTGGGCAAGTCAAGGAATGTTCTTGGCAACATGGCATAACCTCCTTTATTATAAGTGGACTTTGTAATCAGCTCGGGTTTGTAATCAGCTCGGCTTTGTAATCAGTTCGGCTTTGTAATCAGTTCGGCTTTGTAATCAGCTCGGCTTTGCAATCAGCTCGGCTTTGCAATCAGTTCGGGTTTGTAATCAGTTCGTTTCATCCGTCTTCCTTTTGGCGAAAATGTAAACAGGAGAAGAGGGGCGTCAAGGGGAGCGGTGAAAAATATTCGCATTAAATCAATATGTTGAATGGGTATTCAAAAAATATAATCATGGGCCGCCCCCTGTCAAGGGCGCCTTCGGGCGGCCCAATGAGGGGCTCCGCGCCGCCTCGTCCCGCGCTTGACAGCCAACGGCTTTTCCTCTATCCTTATTAAGGATTTTTCCTCTATCCCTATTAAAGGATGTGGAATGGGTTTTGTGTTTTTTAAAGGTCTGAAATAATAAGGACGAGCCCGGCGTGGACGAGCCCAGGCAAAAGCCGGTAATGAAGAGGTTGCATGAGAGTGAAAGCGGCGGTGAAGGCGCCGGAAAACAACGGTCCGCAGATCGACGCGGCGCAAAAAGACGTAGCGCCGGAGGACACGGCGCCGGAAGCATGGCGCCGGAAGACATGGCGGTAGACTCGGGGGAAGACTCAGGGGAAGACGCGGCGGCGGACCGGAAGGCCGGCGGCAAGGGCAAAAAGGGCAAGCGGAGCTATGAGATAACCGAAGCCCCCGGCCGCCATGTGGCGCGGTATGATCCGGTGCAGCGGTATCTTGCGGAGGTGCGCCGGTACCGGTTGCTCACCCGGGAAGAGGAAAAGGACCTGGCCACGCGCTTCCGCGAGCATGGGGACCAGGACGCGGCCCTGCGCCTTGTCACCTCCAACCTGCGGCTGGTGGTGAAGATCGCCCTCGATTTCCAGCGGATCTGGATGCAGAACCTGTCGGACCTAATCCAGGAAGGCAACATGGGGCTGATGATGGCGGTGAAGAACTTCGACCCGCATAAGAACGTCAAGTTCTCCTATTACTCCTCCTTCTGGATCAAGGCGTACATCCTCAAGTTCATCATGGACAACTGGCGCCTGGTGAAGATCGGCACCACCCAGGGCCAGCGCAAGCTGTTCTTCAAGCTGAAAAAGGAAAAGCAGAGCCTCATCGACCAGGGGTTCGATCCCCAGCCAAAGCTCATCTCCGAGCGGCTGGGCGTGCCCGAAAAAGAGGTGGTGGAGATGGAGCAGCGCCTGGGGAGCTGGGACCTGTCCCTGGACGCGCCGGTGAGCGAGGATTCCGACGCCGAGCAGATCGGTTTTTTTCCCACCCACGAGGTCTCCGCGGAGGACCGGGTGGCCGAAAAGCAGGTGGCGGATCTGCTTCGGGATCATCTGCCCGAGTTCACCGCCGGGCTCAACGACCGGGAGCGGGAGATCTTCAGGGAGCGCATCTTCACCGATACCCCCCTGACCCTCCAGGAGATGGGGGACCGATACGGGATCTCCCGGGAGCGGGTGCGCCAGGTGGAAAACAACATCATCAGGAAGATGAAGAGCTTTTTCCGGGAGCGGCTGCCCGATTACGACATCTACGGCGAGTAAGGGGCCTCATCCCTTCCCGTGGAACAGGGCCAGCGCCCGCTCCATCCGCTCCCCCGGCCCCACCAGGGTGACGGTGTCATTGACCCGCAGGACGGTCTCCGTGTCCGGCACCAAAAAGTCTCCCTTGCGAAGGATCGTCAGCACGTTGACCTCGTCGGGGAGGATCAGGTCGTCCACCCTGATCCCGTCCAGCTCACTGCTTTTCACCTTAGCCTCCCGGATGTCGGCGCCCTCGTCCACATCCGTTGCCATGGAAAAGGCGTCGAGGTTCAGCACCATCCCCTCCATGATGTACAGGGTGGAATAAGCCGGATTGACCACCCGGGCCCCCATGGCCCGGAAGAGGCGGTTGAGGCTCGGGTCCTGCACCCATGAGATGATGCCGGGAACATGGAACATGTGCCGGGCCATGCGGCAGATCATGATGTTGTCCGAGTCTGTCTCCTCCATGGCCACCACCATCCGGGCCTTTTCCACGCCGGCCTGGCGCAGCTCGTCCGACAACGCCTCCCGGGCCCGGATGGCCGGCAGCCCGTTTTCCGGCTTGCGGCGCTGATCGTCGCCGCTGGTGCAGATGAGCACGGCGTTCAGGTCGTGGCGCCACAGCCGCCGGGTGAACAGCTCGGCGAACTTGCGGCACCCCACCACCAGGATCAGGTCCCGGGCCTCGGGGGCTTCCGGCGCCAGGAAGTTGAACAGGATGGGCGACAGGACGCAGGTGATGATGGCGATGAGGATGATGGCCGAATTGACTGCGGGCGAGATCGCCCCGAGATTCAGCCCGATGGCGGCCGCGGCGATGAGAAGGGAGAGCCGGGAACTGAGCAGAAATCCGGCGGCCAGGGTGTCCTTCCACGGGCACTTGACCCGGAAGATCAGGGCGGGCAGGCACTTGACCGCGTAGGCGATGGCCGTGAGGATGGGCACCAGCAGCAGGGCGTCCTCCGATTGCGTCAGCGCCCGCAGGTCGAAGTTGACCCCCACCATCACAAAGAAGATGGGTATGAAGAACCCGTAGCCGACGGTGTCCAGCTTCAGCCGCAGGGTGGACCCATCGTCGCCGGCCAGCATGGAGACGATCACCCCCGCCAGAAAGGCTCCCAGGATGTTTTCTATGCCCAGGCTGGTGGCCAGCACGATGAACAGCAGGGCCAGGGCCAGGGATCCGCGGACCCGGATCTGGGAGGTGGCCGAGGAGATCTCATCGAAAAACCGCCGGGCCGGCGGGTTGTCCTGAAATCTCAGGGCAATGCGGTAAGCCGCGGCGAAGACCGCCAGCAGCACCAGGATCAGCAGCAACTCGGCGGTGAGGCCGCCGCTGACGATCATCACATATACGCTGATGAGAAAGATGGAGGCGAAATCGGCCAGCAGCGAAGAGAGCAGGATCAGTTGGCCGAAGTCGCTGTCGCCCCCGGTGAAGCCCTTTTCCTTTAAAACCGGCACCACCACCCCCAAAGAGGTGGTGGCCAGGATGAGGCCCATGATCCACGGGTCGTTCACAAGCCCCCGGTAATGGAGGAAAAGGCCGGCCCCGGCGGAAAGGGTCAGGGTGAGAATGAACACCGCGGCGGCCAGGAACAGGTTGTTGCGGATCAGGCGGCGATGCCAGGGGACCCCGGCCCGCCGGCCGCCGCCGTCGACGCCGGAAAAATCGATCTCCAGCCCCGACAGAAACATCAGGTAAATGAAGCCGAGGGTGGAAAGAATCTCCAGCACCTGATCCTCCTGGACCAGGCCCAGTCCGCTCTTTCCCACGATGACGCCGGCGATCACCTCACCGATGATCACCGGAATGAAGATCCGCCGGACCCGGCCGACGACGATGGGAACCAAAAAGGCGATGCCGATGACCATCAGCAGCGAAAGATAGGAAATTTCCGCGTGTTCCATGAAAAAAAGAGACTCCTTTTCCTTACCTGCGGCGCTGTGGCGCGGCCGGTTTGTTTGCCGGATTGGCCGTTTATTTGCCGGATTGGCCGGGGATGTTCGGATCGGGCAGGTGATGTCGGGTCGGGTCGGGCCAGGTGCGCCGGACGGCCGGAGA
>JAABTE010000231.1 GCA_011390035.1 Desulfobacteraceae bacterium
CCATTTCGATAGGCATGGACCACGGCGTTGTCTCCGGGCATGGCACCCTCGGGCTGCTCGTGGCTGTGGTAGATGGGGATATCGATGATGTAGCTGTCATAGGCGTTGAGGCCATCTGTGTCCTCGGCCCCGGGGGTGTAAGGGGTGTTGTCCGGCCGGGTTACCACAAATGTATATTCCTCGTCGCTCTTTACCTGGGCACTGCGGGCCGAGGTGGCCCCGTCCGTGTCATGGATGACCTGAACGGTGGTAATGAGGGTAAGAGTGCCGCCGATGCGGGCGGGAACGGGCGGCACAGACTGGGCCACGGAAGGCGAAAAAATGGCGCAAAATGCGACGGTGAGTGCGAAAATTCTGATGATCATGCTCAAATCCCCTGTTGATATTGAATGGAATTGACCGATGAAGCATTATAATTTTGCAGGCACTCTACCCGCTTTATGGATTTTTGATCAATGGGGGGGCAAGAGTATTGATACCGTAGGAAATTCCCACTAAGGGATGCGCGAATTGCGAACCTGCGCGGCGGATGGATGGAACGGCCGGCCCGGGCGCAGGGGCCGGGGCCGGCCGTGAATGCTGACTTAGCTTGAATTCAGGCAGTTAATCCATTGACACTCTGCTCATGATATACACCGCCTCGGGCATGCCGATACGACCGTCTCCGTTTACGTCCGCTCCCGATGCGGAGTAGCCGGCGCGGATGGGCGGATCGAACAGGGTAATGCCCGCCATGACCCGCAAGGCCATCACGGCATCCTTCAGATCCACCGCGCCGCTGTCATCCAGATCCCCCGCCAGGGCATGGCCATCGCCGGTCAGGAAGGGCACGGCCGTCACGGAGACCGTCACCGTCCCCTCCAGCGGATCATTGGAGAGGATTGAAAGCGTGCCCGTTGTTCGGACCTTCAGGTCCGACCAGTCGGAAACATAAAGGCTCAACTCGCGCCGGCTTTCCGGGGTTATCGGCAGCAGTTGCAGCGGAGAAAAAGCCAGCCAGGAGCTGTCCGACGCGATAATCGATTCTATGCGCAGGTCCGCGCCTCCGGTGTTGGCGATGGCGACCACGTCGCCGCTGCCCTGCATGTAAACCCCGCTGGCGCTGGCGCCGTACGAGCCGAACTTCACATGGCTGTCCACCTCGTCATAGGAGATCCGGAAATAGCCGTTCTCCCCCCAGTCCGCGCCCCAACTGTTCTTGACCCTGAAATATTGCTCGTTTTCGTTGTAACCCACCAGCAGCACGGCGTGGGCATTGCCATCCCAGGGGATAAAGTCGCCCTCGTAGCGATAGATGCCGCTCTTGTAGCCATTGGCCCCCAGGAAGGTGCCGTCATCCGGCACCCGCATGCACACGGCCAGGGGCCCCTTTTGCAGGGCAACCTTCAGATCCTTTACCGAGTAATTTGACTCGCCCCACATTCCCACGATCGAGGAGGCATCCCGCGCCTTGATCATGAAGCTGGGGGACTGACACCGATCCGAACAGGAACCTTCCGCCGCCTCGTATGGGTGGCAGCTTTCCGATGGGATGCCATTCTCAACAATGTAATTCAGGCCATCGGCGGGCCATCCGCCGCTGCATCCCCGACTCTTATTGTCGCAGGAGACCAGCGTCTGCTCCGAAAGGTCCTCGGTGCCCACAAGGCCGGCCTGGATGACCAGGTTTTCCACCAGCGCCACCGCCGCAAAAGCCCAGCAGGAGCCGCAGGAACCCTGCCGCCGCACCGGGCTGTCATACTTGCTCCAGTCCATTATGGCAGGCAGATCGTCAGATATCCCCATGGGCGGCCGCCGCGGATTTTGAGACCAGTAGTCCCTCACTTCCCTGGGAATCAGCACGCCCTTGCCGTAGGCGCTGTCTTTTTCGACGCCGAGATAATCGGGTTCCGATTTGGCGGTGGGCCCCGCCGGCGTGTTTATTGCCGGATCGCCCTGAGTCAGCGTCAGGCTCAGGGGGCTGACCTGTATGCGGGGATTGGCGGTGGGATCTGCAAAAAAATGGACGGAGCCCGGAACGGTCCCTCCGGCGCCCATCAGCGCATCCTCCTCCCACAGCCCCACGGACCAGCCCAGCCGAGCCCCGTCCAAAGCGGACCAGGCCAGCCGCGCCTCGTCTAGAACGGAGCAGCCCAGCCGAGCCGCGTCCAAAGCGTTGCTGGGGACCATTTTCCGGTCCTGCCCCCAGCTCGATCCGTTCAGCCGAAACAGATAGGCGGCGCCACCGTTTCCGGCGACGTCATCATCCCCGTCCGCCCCCACCACCGCCCGGTCTTCGTAAATGGCGACGGAGCGGCCAAAAAAATCCCCCGCTCCCCCGTCAGACGCGGTGAGCTTGGCGGTCTGACCCCACTGGCCGCCGTCCATGGCGAACAGATAGGCGGCGCCGGCGTCCCGACCCCGGTCGTCGTCTCCGCAGGCGCCGATAATGGCGCGCTGCCCGGAAACGGCCACGCTGAAACCGAGAAAATCGCCCTCGCCGGCGGCCGGAAGCAGCCGCGCCGACTGGCGCCACTGGCCACCGCTGTACTCAAACAGATAGGCGGCGCCGGTGTCCGGGGCCGGGTCATCGGCATGGATGGCCCCCACCACCGCCGTATCACCGGAGATGGACACCGCCCAGCCGAAGGCGTCTCCCACCCCGCCGTCGGCGACGGTCAGCTTCGCCTCCCGCGTCCAGGCGGCGCCGGTGTATCGATAGATATAGGCCGCGCCGGCGTTCATTCCCCGGTCATCGTCCCCATGGGCGCCGATGATCAGGCGGTCTTGGGAAATGGCCACGCTTCGGCCGAAGTGGTCGTTGCGGCCCAGCTCGTCCGGCAGGATGGCCATGCCTGGGCCCCAGCCGTCCGACAGGCGCCGATGGACAAAGACGGCGCCGGTGCCGTACCCCCGTCCGTGGTAATGGGACGCGCCCACCACCGCCCAATCATCGGAAATGGCCACCGAGCGGCCAAAGTCGTCCCCCGGGGCGCCTTCCGCCGCCGTCAGCTTTCGCGCCATGTCCCATCCGCCGCCGCCCCGCTCATAGATGAACGCGGCGCCCGCGTTGGCCCCAAGGGTTCCGTCACCCGGAGCGCCGATGATGATCAGCCCGTGGCTCATGCCAACGGCCGCGCCGAACAAATCCCCCGGGCTTCCCTCTTCAGGCCACAGCTTCAGCTCGGCGGCCCCGCCCGTTGAGAAGGACAGTAAAACCGCCGCCAGAACATAACACAGCAACGCATACCTTGCCCACATCCGTCCCCGCTCGTTCATGCCCCCCCCATGTTCGACCTTCGGGTTAAATCAGCCTGTGCTTCCGCGCCTTCCTCTCTATCCATTCCGCCCCTGTCCTCCCGCCGATGCCAGCCAGCATCGCCGCAAGCAGGCCGGCTGCCGCGCTCCAGCCCCGGGAAACGGGCCCCTTCCGCCCCTGGGCGCCGGATATAAAGCACCTGTTGGTGTCCCCGGAATCTCCGTCAACATCCTCACCGTCATCCCCCGGCACCGCCTCCCGCCCCAGGGAGAGCATGGCCGCCAGGGCGCCATTGGCCGCCAGATCCTGATCCGCGGGGCCGCCGTCCACCAGCGTCAGGGTGAACTCGTCCCGCTCGTCGTTGACGGTGGCCCCGGTTGTCAGCGGCTTCCAGGCGCCGTTGACATTGGCATACCATTGCAGCGCCGCATCCGCCGGCGCGTCCAAGTAGATCCGGAGCGTCACCGGCTCTCCGGAAGTGGCCAGGCGGGCCTCCACCCGGACATCCCCATATGCCCTGGACGCCGGTGCGCCAAGGCCGCCCGAGCCGCTCAAAGACTCCAGAAGGACCAGCGCGCCGCCGGTGGCCTCGATGCCCATGGCACGTCCCGTGGCCGTGTAAAAGGCGATGGCCGTTTCGGGAAACAGGCTGATGCCGCTGTCGCTCAGATAGATGGTCACCGAGTCCGTGTCGGTGAGCCCCTCGTTGTCCGTAACCGTCAGGCGGAAGGTGATCTCGCCGCCGACGGCGGTCAGGGCCGGCGCCACGAAGGTGGGTTCGGACACCCTGGCATCCGAAAGGACAATGCGCGGCCCCTCCCCGGTCTGCTCCCACAGGTAGTAGCGGATGAAGCCGTCCGGATCATCGGAGCCAGCGGCGCTCAGGCCGATGGTCTGGCCCTCGACAGCCGTGGTCCGGTCCGCCGACGCCATGGCGATGGGGGTCACATTGGAAGAAGGCGATATGGTGATGGCCACCGCATCCACGCCCGTGGCCCCCTTGTCATCGGTGACGGTCAGCCGAAATCGCAGGACCACCGAGGCGGCCCCCAGCGCCGGCGCCAC
>JAABTE010000232.1 GCA_011390035.1 Desulfobacteraceae bacterium
GGTCAGGTACAGGTTCCGCTCCAGGTTGGCCGCGTCCACGATGTTGATCACCACGGCCGGCCGGGTGTTGACCAGGTAGTCCCGGGCCACCACCTCCTCTTCCGAGTAGGCGGTGAGCGAATAGGTGCCGGGCAGGTCTATGACGCTGTAATCGCCGTCGCCGCCGTGGATGAAGCCCTCCCGCTTTTCCACCGTCACGCCCGGATAGTTGCCAACATGCTGCCGGGCCCCCGTGAGGCTGTTGAAAAGCGTGGTCTTGCCGCAGTTTGGGTTGCCCGCCAGCGCCAGAGTGATGCTCATGTCAGCTTACCTCCACTTCGATATGATCTGCCTCGTTGTTGCGAAGCGTCAGGGTAAAGTCATTGACCCGGATGGCCACCGGGTCTTTCAGGGGCGCCCGCCCCTGGATGGCGATTCTGGCGCCGGGCACCAGCCCCATGTCCCGGATTCTGCGCCCCAGCTCGCCTCCGGCCTTCACGGCGGCGATGACGCCGCTTTGTCCCTTTTCCATATGCCGCAATCGGATTCGATTTGTTTTCTCCATGTATCTCCCCCACGGAAACGAGTTTGATGTTCAGGTCGAAAGTTATGTACTCCAAACAAAATTTAAAGTCAACAATTTTAAATGGGCACTCTTAAAAAGATTCCATTGACGGGAAATGTAGGGAGTGTTATGAAATTATGGCGAGAACAACAGGGCCAGGAGGTGAAATGGCGCAAGACGATTGTGGGCTCTCGGAGAGCCTGGAGGATTATCTGGAGGTGATTCTGGCGCTTGAAAAGGCCAACAAGGTGGCCAGGGCAAAGGATATCGCCGATAAAATGGGGGTGCTGCGGGGCTCCGTGTCCGGAGCGCTCAAAACCCTGTCGGAAAAGGGCCTGGTCAATTACGCGCCCTACAGTTTTATTACCCTCACGCCCGGGGGGATGAAGGTGGCCCGGGAGGTGACCCGCAGGCACCGGGTGATCCGGGACTTTCTGGAGCGGGCGCTTCAGTTGAGCCCGGAGCGCGCCGAGGCCAACGCTTGCCGGATGGAGCACGCCATGGACAAGCCCAGCGTGGACCGGCTGGCCAGGTTCATAGACTACATCAACCGATGCCCGCGCACGGGGCCGGACTGGATCAACGCCTTTGTCAATTATTATCAGGCCGACGGGCCGGATGCCCGGCGATGCGAGCAGTGTCTGAGGCAGTGTCAGTCGGAATTTCCCGACAGGCTGGCCGCCCTTTCAGGGCGATCGGATGACGATGCGGGCGAGGGGGGCTGAGTTGCGGGCAAGATCTTTCGGGCGAGCCGGGATAATCGGGGCCGCCGGCGCCATCTGGATGTCGGCGCTTCTTCTGCTGGTTTCCGGCGGTGGCTGCCATTGGCCGGATCGCTCTCCGAATCGGGTGACATATGTGTTCGACGGAGACACGGTGAAGCTGGCCGATGGCGGGCGCGTCCGGCTGGTGGGCATCGACGCGCCGGAGCTGGGCGGCCGCGGCCGCCCCACGCAGCCATATGGCCGAAAATCCCAGTTTTACCTGAACGATCTGGTGGTGGGGCAAACCATCGATATCAGGAGGCTTGGGGTGGACCGATACGGCCGGATACTGGGGGAAATATTCCTGGAGGGCCGCAACATCAACCTTATGATGGTTGAGGCCGGCATGGCCGAGGTCTATCGGGGCCGCATGGAGCCGGGGCTGGATGCGGACATGTACCGGCGGGCCGAAGAGTCCGCCCGGCGGGATCGCCGGGGCATCTGGTCTTTGGGTGACCGATACATCAGCCCCCGGCAGTGGCGGCGCATGGGCCGCTGACGGCACCGGGGGCGGGCAGATCGCCTCAGCCGCTCCGGTCCATGCCGGCATCGGGGGACGCCGACCCGGCTTCCCATTCGGCGATGCGGGCCAGCATGCGCTGTCTTCTCGGCACCGACCACTGGCGAAGGATGGCGTCGGCCAAAAGCTCCGGATCCAGAGACATATCGGGCAGGCGGGGCGGCTCGGCGGCATTGTCCGCGTCCGCCCCCGCGTCATCCGGGGCGATCATCAGGTCCCGAAGCGCCTCGATGAGGGCCGCTTCGTACCTGCCCTCTATCTGCATCAGAGACAGGGCCTCCTTGGCAGACAGCAGATCGTGGGACCGGCTCCGAAGATAGGTGCGATCGAAAACCATGTGGTCGAACTGATTGGCGATGGCGATGATCTCAGACTCCCGGCGCGCTGGCTTTCTGCTTGCCATGTCCGCGATGATGATTTCGGCCAGCTCCGCGTCCAGGGGCGGGGCGAGCTGTTCGGCAAGGGGGTTGAGCTTGATGTTTTCAAGCGCCCCTTCGCACAGCGCCAGGGCGTTTTGCCACAGGGATGCGGCCAGCACCGTGTCCCCGGCGTCGGATGCCGGCCCCAGCCGCAGGGCCAGGGCATGGGCGAACAGGGCCCTGGACACGCACAGATGATAGCATCCGGCCATGTGCTCCACATAGGGAATGTCCACGTCCAGGTGCTCATTGATCTTGCGCACCTCCCGGATCTGGATGCGCCCCACCTTCAGCTCCGCCATGAGCCGGGCCATCAGGCCGGGCAGTTGATGGATGTAATCGCGGTGGAACCGGGTTTTCGGATAGATGCTGTCAAACAGGGTCCGGTGGCCCGCCACGCGATAGCCGGGCTGCACCCCCAGCCCCTTTAAGGAGATGGCCGGCATCTCCTCCAGCAGGTAAACGTGCTCCACCAGCCGCTTGGTGTTCTCGCCGATGTGGATCTCCCCCGGCGTTCCGGCAGATTCCAGCCGGAACGCGTAGATGACCGCCCCGCCCTGGGCGGTGTAGTCCACGCAGGTCTCGGCCCCCATCATCACCATCCGCATCCGGTCGATTTCCCGGTCGCTGGCGGGATTGGAGGTGTTGATGCCCACCCGGCACTGAAACTTCAGGTCTTCGATGCGGATGCTCTTTCTGTCCTCCGCGGACAGGGAGTTGTGGCGGGCCACAATGGCGGTGTAGTTGTCCTGGATCGCCTCGCGCATGCGAAGATTGATTTCCCGGGAAGCCTGTATGATCTTTTCCGCGCAGGCCACCGCGTCGAAGGCATGGGTCGGGCTGGCCGGCGCGTCGTCCTTGTTTGTGCCGAAGATGGCAACGATCTGATCGCCCACGGTCTTATCGAACATGCCCCGGTGCTGGGCCAGCAGCTTGTGGCTTTCCCGGAAGAATTTTTTCATGAACTCGCCCATCATGGTCTCGCCCAGGATCATGTTGAGCTTGGTGTAGTTGCAGATGTCCGACACCAGCTCGGTGGCGTAAACCAGCCCCAGTTGCTGCTGATTCCTGCCGATGAGCCGGGAGACGCCCGGATTGAGCCGCTCCATGGTCTCTTCCAGCACGGCGTTGGCCTGGGTGAGCTGGTCATTGGCGATCTGCAGCTCCGCGGTCCGCTCCCGCACCCGATCTTCCAGGCGCAGGCTGTGCTCTTTGATCTGCCGGTCATAGGCCTGAAGGTCCTCGGCCATGGTGTTGAAGGCGGCGGTCAGATCGCCGATCTCGTCTCCGGAGGTCACCTCCAGGGTGTGGCCGTATTCGCCGGAGCCGATGCGCTCGGTTTCCTTCATCAGGCGCCTCATCGGAAGGACGATGCGGCGGACGATGATGGTCTTGATGATAACGGCCAGCAGCAGGCCCACGCCGAATATGCCCAGCAGGGTGGCGATGGCCACGTTTCGCGTCTTCAGGTAATCGTCCACCCCCCTGTGGACCATCAGAACGCCCACGGGCTGGTTGTTGAAGTCTCGAATGGGGGCCAGCTTGGCGATGCGGCCGCCCTTGCTGATGTTCGAGATGGAGCTGGATGCGCCGCTTTCGAGCACGGATGCCAGCAGGGAAGGGGGCGGGGCGTTAAAATCGCCCCCATCTTCCCGAACCGTGCAGGAGCTGATGAGCCGCTGCCCCTCGAAAAGGGCCGCGTCCACGGAAAGGTTCCGGCAGATGGCCCCGGCGATTCGGGATTCGCCGTCGATGATCCGGCGCACCACGATGGCGCCCAGAATCCGCTCGCGCTGCCGGTCGTAAACCGGGGCGGCGCCGGTGATGGCCATGACCCGATCCGGCGGAGAATGGTTCTGATGAGCAAAGCCTTCCGCTGCAAGATCCGATTCGGTGAGAATCTCCACCCCACTAAGCGCTGTACCTGCCAGGGCGGCTGTGATATAGGCTTTGGGCGCGAGGCTCTCATCGATCTTTTCAGGGGCATGGGAGCGGACCAGCACG
>JAABTE010000233.1 GCA_011390035.1 Desulfobacteraceae bacterium
AGGTTGAGAATAAAGGGCGGCAGCATCTCCACCAGGATGTACCGATCGATCACGCCCCCCCGCGTCCATCCACCCATTCGGCCACCCATTCGGCCACCCATCCGGTCATCCATCCTGTCATCCGTCCGGTCATCCGTCCGGTCATCCGTCCGGTCATCCGTCCGGTCATCCATCCGGTCATCCATCCGGTCATCCGTCCGGCCATCCATCCTGTCATCCGTCCGGTCATCCGTCCGGTCATCCGTCCGGCCGCCCGTCATTCATCCTCCTCGTCGCGGTACTGGCGCTTTTTGCGGAGCCGGCGGAAAAACCCGACGGTCGTGGCCACCGCCGCCAGGAAAAAGAGAATCTCGTAAAGATGCATGGCCAGGTAGCCGAACCAGGTGATCTCGGACTGAAGGCTCTTTTTCCACTCCCGCTCCAGTTCCGCCGGGGAGACGGACAGGGCCGCCCCAAAGGCCGCATCGACATCCTCGCCCCTGGCCAGGCGCCGGAGCAGATCCATCAGCGCCGCCTCGCCGTAAGTATTCTGGAGGAACACCACCACCCGCCGGCTCTGCTCATAGGCCAGGGCCATGCCATCCCGGTGGCGGGGAAAGCTTCGGGTCAGCTCCGAAAGCCGATACAGATCCCCCCCCAGCGCCGCCCGGCGAAAATCCGAGGCCGTGGCCCGGGCAAGGATCTCCACAAACCCCTCGCTAACCCACTGGCACAGCCCTTCGTCAAGCCACTTTGGCAGGCGGTCTTCCGGTATGTTGCGGTGCAGCAGCAGGTGGCACAGCTCGTGCTTGAGAGTGGCGGAAAGGCTCTGGCTGGCGCCCCCCACGCGGGACATGTCGATGATGATCCGATTCTCCCCCGAAATGGCCACCGCCGCGATGGGCAGCCGGTCCGCCGGATCACTTTCCCCGCCGGACCGCTCCATCGCCAGCGCCAGCCCCTCCCGCATCAGATCGATGGTGGGCGTAAAATCCACCCTCCAGCCGAAGGTCCGCTCCAGATCCTCTTTCACCGCCGGATATGCATCCGCGGCCATGCGGGCCGCCCCTTCCATGCCCGGCTCATGCCGAAACAGCGCCCCTCCCGCCTCCAGGGTTATCGCCTCCATGCCGCCCGCCTGGGAATCCGACCCGCCAAATGCCGCCCCCGCCGCCATCAGAATAAGCAGGACTCCCGCCACGCATCCGGTGGCATATCGCGTGATCCATCCGCAGGCCCCGGAATGAACAGCCGTCCGGCGGAAACGCGGCCATTTAAAACCGGCGGACACTTTAACGCCGACGGACACCTCAACGCCGGCGGACACTTCAACACCGGCGGACACTTCAACGCCAGCGGACACTTCAACGCCGGCGGGCCGGCGAAGGCCACCGGCGCCCCATCCCGTCCATTTTTCAGCCATCTTGCCCATGATGATTCACACCGTCCCCATCTTCCGCCGCGCCCCGAGCCGCCGCCCGATCACCCGCTCATGCCCCCGGTCCGTGGGCCGATAAAAAACCGTCCCCGCCATCGGCTCCGGCAAAAACGTCTGCCCCGCCGCATGCCCCTCCGGCGCATCATGATCATACTGGTAATCCCGGCCATAGCCAAGGGATCGCATCAGGGCGGTGGGGGCGTTGCGGATGTGATATGGCACGGCCAGGGACCCGGTCCGGTCCACCGCCGCACGGGCCGCCTTAAAAGCCATGTAAACGCTGTTGCTCCGTGGCGCGGCAGCCAGATACACCGCTGCCTGGGCCAGGGCCAGATCCCCCTCGGGGCTGCCAAGGAACCGGTGCGCCTCCATGGCGTCCAGGGCCACCCGGAGTGCCCGGGGATCGGCGTTGCCCACGTCCTCGGTGGCGAACCGGACCATCCGCCGGGCCAGGTACAGGGGCGTTTCGCCGGCCGCCAGCATCCGGGCCATCCAGTACAGGGCCGCGTCCGGATCGCCGCCCCGCATGCTCTTGATGAAAGCGGAGATCAGATCGTAGTGGGCGTCTCCCGATTTATCGTACAGCAGCGCCTTGCGGCCGATGGCGTTCAGCACGTCCGCGGCGCGTATCTCTCTGGGGCCTGCCTCCGGGGCCGGGGCGGCGCCCCCCTCCCCGGCCTTGAGCCGGGCGGCCAATTCCAGGTTATTGAGGGCCATCCGGGCATCTCCGTCGGCCGCGGCGATGAGATGGTCCCGGGCCGTCTCCGTCAGGCGGAGGCCCAGGCCGCCCAGACCCCTTTCGGCATCCGACAGGGCGCGATCGAGGATGGCCCCGAGGGCCTGTTCGGAAAGGGCCGAAAGCGGAATCACCCGGCACCGGGAGACCAGGGCCGGGATCACCTCAAAGGAGGGGTTTTCCGTGGTGGCGCCGATCAGTATGATCCGGCCGCTCTCCACATGGGGCAGAAAGGCGTCCTGCTGGCTTTTGTTGAACCGGTGGATCTCGTCCACGAAAAGGATGGTGCGCCGGCGGACGCGGACCCAGGTGTCACGGGCGCCTTCGATGACCGCCCGGATCTCCCGGACGCCGGAGAGCACGGCCGAAATGCGTTCGAACCGCGCCTTGCTGTGGGCGGCGATGAGGGCGGCCAGGGTGGTCTTCCCGCAGCCGGGCGGCCCCCACAGGATCATGGAAAAGAGCCTATCCTCCTCGACCGCCCGTCGCAGGGGCGCCCCCGGCCCGGCCGCCGCCTCCTGGCCCACGAATTCGGAAAGGGTCCGGGGCCGCATCCGGTCCGCCAGGGGCGCCAACTTCCGGGCGCCCTCCTCGGCGGCCTGTTCGAACAAATCCATCCGTGCGCTCCGGCCGGGCCTACCGCCCGCCCCGCCGGGACCGGCCGCCCGCTCCACCCCTGGATTTCGGCCGGGAACGGGCCTTGCCGCCCCGGGGATTGCGACGGGGGCCGCGGTTCCCGCCCCTGGGTTCGCCCCGGCCCCCGCTTTTTCCAGCGCCGGCGCCGGACTTTGCCGCCCCCTTGCCTGACCCGGTTCCCTTGCCTGACCCGGCTCTCTTGCCTGTTCCTGCTCTCTTGCCTGCCCCGGTTCCCTTGTCTATCCCCGACCCCTTGCCCGGGGCGGGCCATCCGCCCGTTTGGGACATCGCGCCCGCTTCATCCGACGCACCCGCGTCGATCCATTGATCCGCCCCGGCCCCCGGGGCTCTGCCCGCTCCGCCGGACCTCGACTTCTCCGCCCCGATCTTCCGGCCCTGCCGCTGGCGCATCAGCAGCCGGAGGGGCGATTTGTCCAGCCCCAGGGCCTCCCGGAACTGGTTGATCAGATACCGCTTGTAGGAAAAATGGACCGAGTCCGGATAGTTGACGAAGATGACGAAGGTGGGCGGACGGGTGGCCACCTGGGTGGCGTAGTAGAACTTGAGCCGCCGGCCCTGGTGCATGGGCGGCTCCTTGCGGGCTGTGGCCGCCTCCAGCACCCGGTTGACCTGGCCGGTGGAAACCCGGCGGACGTACTGGCCGTAAACCTCCCGAACTGCGGGCAGGATCTTGGGGATTCGGACGCCGGTGAGGGCCGACACCGTCAGGATGGGGGCGTAGCCGAGAAAGCGGGCCGCGTCCCGCAGCCGATCCCGGTATTCCTTGTCCGTTCGGGGCGTCTTTTCCACCCGATCCCATTTGTTCAGGACCAGCACGCATCCCCGCCCCCGCTCGGCGGCGTAGCCGGCGATGGTCACGTCCTGCTCGGTGATGCCCTCCGCGGCGTCGATCACCACAAGGACCACGTCGCACCGCTCCAGTGTCTGGAGGGCCTTGATGATGGAAAATTTCTCCAGCTTTTCCGACACCCGGCTCTTGCGGCGGATGCCGGCCGTGTCGATGATCCGGTACATCGTCCCGTCCGCGGTCAGCTCCGTGTCCACCGCGTCCCGGGTGGTGCCGGGCAGAGCGCTCACCACCAGCCGGTCCTGGCCCAGCATGCGGTTGATGAGGGAACTCTTGCCCGCGTTGGGCCGGCCCACAACCCCCAGGCGGATGGGGCCGATCGGGACGGCGGGGGCCGCGTCCGTGGAGACATCCGTCATATCGGCCCCGGACATGTCGGCCCCTGAAAGCCCCCCCGGCCTCCGTCCCGCCGCGTCCCCGGCCATCTCGACTTCCCGGATGCCTTCCGGTGCATCCCGCGGAAAGCCGTCGGACGCATCCATTTTATCTGCGTCGTCATCTGCGTCATCGTCATCTGCGTCGTCGTCATCGGCGTCGTCCGGCAGGTCCGGGGGCAGATCTTCTGAAAGATCAAAAGACGCATCATCTGAAAG